>CAYLVF010000423.1:0-2640 GCA_964387045.1 uncultured Melioribacter sp.
TTTACTAAATGTGTTTGCGGCTGAATCGGCAAGAGTTAATATTAACAAATAACCCCCGGTTGAAAATTTAGTAAGATTAATTACGTCGGCTTCCACCAAATCATTTTGTGTAGAAGTAATCGTTCTTTTTTTCTGATCGACTATGCTACCGTAACTATTAATTATATTCCTTTCTAAAACCAGCTTCTTGCTTCCAATATTATTCAGATATAGTTCAGCATAATAAAACATAACAGGCTTCTGATCATACAAAGAGGTAGGATTAGGTATCACTTCCAATCCATGCTTGTAAAATAATGAATTTTCTTTATCGCTATCTGAGATTATGTCACTAGCTAATTGAATCCCGCTTATAGAAACTTTATCGGTTGGATAAGCTACAACCGAAAGGAAATCTTTTATAATTTTGAAATTAGTCGTATCATTTTTGTCTTCGACCGATACTTTTAATGTATAATTTCCAAAGGGTAATGCATAATTAAGAGTACTTAAAATTACTTTACTGCCGGGAGTGTTTCCTTCATAAGTATCATCAAACTGATATGTTTTGTTTATTATATCCGAATTATTCCCTGTATCTTTAAAATTAATATTTAATATCAGTCCGATATTGTTTGTATTGTCTTCAGGTTTTAAAGATAATTTATCAATTAAAACATAGACCTCAACAAGGTTTGTGTTGGAATCATATTTAAACTGGGCATAGTCAATTTCAAAACTTAGTTCCTTTTGAGCAAATAGATATGTGGAAAAAAATATAAAAGAAAGGAATAAGATGACATTGTGTTTAAAACTATTCATAAACTCCCCCAATGTTTCTAACTATTATCAAATTCATCACGAAAATTTGTACGGTTGTCTTGGTTTTATATATTTTCTCAGTTGATTGCTTTCTTGTCAATTAGATATCAATAGAGCGTGAGTAATAGACAGATATCTAAATTACACAATAAATGAAAGCCCGAACTAAATTTAACATAGTCTCTAAAATTTGCACTAATATTTTCCTGATTACACAACAAAGTTATTAATTATTTTTAAAAAAGATATGCCGGATTTCAAAACCCGGCCTATCTCGGATTAAAGCAGGGGTTTTTAGAAATTAACTCTTATTGAAAAAGTATTATTTGCGTCGAAGTATTTAACAGGTACATATGCATAATCGACGGAAATATCAAACCCGGAAAAGCTTTTTGTATTTAAGCCAAAACCGAGCGAGTAATCTTCAAAGATATTAGGTGTTTCATCCGAAGATTGAGGTGAATAGAGGTAACCTGCTCTTATGAACAGAATATCGGCATAAGAATACTCAATTCCGAATTTATAATCATCATAAGTAAAGTTATTATTTGTAAAAGCTCCGGAAAAAGATAATAAATTATCGTCATCAATTTGTCTGATATACGAAATTCCCAATCCTACTTCAGAAGGGAGTTCAAATTTACCGGCAGCTAATTTATAAAATGTAGTTCCTCTATCATCATCACCTTCGGCTTGTATAAACAAACCGCCTCCTTCGTATTGCATTGTACCGCCAAGATTTTTAACTACAACGCCGAAAGAAAGACCGGAGATGAAAAGGTCTCTATACTGAACACCCATATCAAAGCTGTAGCCGCTTGCGCTTACATTCGCCCAGCTTTCATCGATAATATTAAAAGTAGCACCAACGGAAATACGATCGGATAGTCGTCTGGAATAAGTTAACCCAAGTATAAAATAAGTTGGATTAATAATTTCTCCGGTACCATCCGGTTGGTCTAGCGTGGTAACATTTATATCACCAATATCCAAGCTTCTAAAAGATAAAGCCAATGTACCAAACCCGCCGAAATTACCACTAACGGCAGCGTAGTTCATTCCCATATCGGCAATATATTGCCTATGAGAAAAAATAGCGCTAGCATTTACATCAGTGAGAAAAACACCAGCCGGATTCCAATAAATTGCTTCCAAACCGGTAGCTGATGCAATAGGTGAGCCGCTCATAGCCAGATACCGACCGCCAACCGGAATTCTTAACTCCGGTGCAGCCGTGGTCCCTGCTCGGTCTTGACCACCTTGGCTGAACACCTCTCCGGTGCCGAAAATAAGTATCAGAAGCACAAAAAATAGTCTATAAAATCGAGTCATTTTTTCCTCCGATTAAAATTAAATTTTTCATAATCCCATTAGAATTCGACATCATAGGGATTAAAACTATTCCAAGTATAGAGAATTAATAAACATTTAATATTTGTTCTTCCTGAACGATAGCCAGTTTCAGAATTTTTGAAACTCCAATCTCCGGCATATCAACATAAACAACATAAATACCGCTAGCTACAGGATAATTATTATTATTAGTAAGCTCCCATCTTATAAATTGTGAATTATCATCTTTATTGATTGTTCTTACTAAAACACCGGATAGATCAAAAATTCTTATAGTAGCTTTTTGCGGTAAGTGACTAAAGGTTACATATTTCCCTTGTCTTGTTAATTCCCTATAATGCGTTCCGTAATACGGATTTGGAAAGACATTTATCTTAGCAACGTCGTCTTTTTGTCTATCCCCAGAAAAACTAATTCCATCAGGCGCATTAAATAAAAATTTATCAACACCTAACTGTAATGGATTAGCATAAGAAATTCTAATAA
>CAYLVF010000424.1:0-2610 GCA_964387045.1 uncultured Melioribacter sp.
AACATATAAACAATAACATAAAATCATTTTCTTGAAAGGGATGTATTTCATGCATCCCTTTTTTATTTTAAAGAGTATGAAAAATACTCCAAACATATTAACTGTTCTCGAAGTACTAAAGCTTTCAACTGCTTATTTGGAAGAGAAAGGTATTGAGTCCGCAAGGTTGAATGCGGAATTACTTCTTGCAAATATTCTTAACTGTAAAAGAATCGACTTATATTTGCTGTTTGACAGACCGCTTGATGAAAACGAAATTGTTGCATATAGAGAGTTTATTTCCAGATGTGGTAAACATGAACCGTTGCAGTATATTTTGGGAGAAGTGGAATTTTACGGTCTAAAATTCAAAGTAAATAAAAATGTTTTGATACCACGCCCGGAAACTGAATTCTTAATAGAACAAGCAATATCATTGGTAAAGGGAAATAATTTAAAAAGTATTTTAGATATCGGTACGGGAGCAGGTAATATTCCTATTACCCTTGCAAAAAATCTTAATGGTGTTGCAATTACTTCGATTGATATTTCTGAAGAAGCATGTAAAGTTGCGGAAGAAAATACAATCTATAATGAAGTGAAAAACAAAATAAATTTATTAAATACTGATATCAATGATTATATATGTGACTCAAAATTCGATATGATAATTTCAAACCCGCCATACGTTTCCAGCAGTGATTATCGTAATCTATCAAAAGATATTTTAAACTATGAACCGGCAATCAGTATAACGGATTTTTCAGACGGATACGAATTTTATAGAATCATTACAAAAAAATCAGATACTATTTTAAATAAAGGTGGTTTTTTATTGTGCGAAATGGCACAAGGACAAAGCGAGTTTATTCAAAAATTGTTTTCAGATGCAGACTTCAGCGAAATAAAAATTATAAAAGATTTTCAAAATATTGACCGTGTAATCATAGGTCGAAAATTATGAGAGCATTAGTACAAAAAGTAAAAGAAGGTGGTGTGTTTATAGCCGAAACAAATTATTCAGCAGAAATTGCAAAAGGAATTGTAATTTTACTCGGTGTAACACATAACGATGGAGAGAATGAAGTAAACTTTGTCGCGGATAAATGTGTGAACCTTAGAATATTCTTGGATGAAAATGAAAAAATGAATTTATCTGTAAAAGATATTGATGGCGAGGTATTGATCATTTCTCAATTTACATTGTACGGAGATGCACGAAAAGGGAATAGACCAAGTTATACCGATGCTGCAAAACCGGAATTAGCCGAACAACTTTATAACAAATTTATTTCAAGAATGAAAATGAATTTAGGCGATCAAAAAGTTAAAACCGGTGAATTCGGAGCGATGATGGAAGTGAAAATTATTAATGACGGTCCTGTAACTGTTATGGTAGAATCAAAATAATGTCAAAAGTATTAATGATATTCGTTGATGGTGTGGGGATAGGTGAAAAAAATCCCGCAAAAAATATTTTCTTCAATAGAAGATTTAAGTTTCTTGAAGAAGTCTTTAATGATGTTCCTCATTTGGATAATCAATTTATAAGTAATAACAACAAATATATTTTCCCGACAGATGCGTGTTTAGGTGTAGACGATTTACCTCAAAGCGGTACCGGACAAACATCAATATTTTGCGGTATCAATGCTCCCAAATTATTGGGCTCCCACTTTGGTCCTTATCCTCACACAACATTAGTACCTTACGTTAAGGAGATGAATATTTTCAAAACATTATTAGACTCAAACAAAAAAGTTGTTTTCGCAAATGCTTATCCAAAATTATTTTTTGATTACATAGATTCCGGGAAAAAAAGATTAAGTGTAACTTCATTAAGCTGCTTGCTTAGTGGTGTTCCTCTCAAAAATGAAAATGATTTAAAAGATGGTATAGCGTTAAGCGCTGAAATTGATAACAGCAGATGGGTAACCAAATTAAATTATGATTTACCGATTATTAAGCCTCAACTCGCTGCAGAAAGGTTATTTAAACTTGTTGCCAAGCACGATTTTACTTTGTTCGAATACTTTTACACAGATCATATCGGTCATTTTAGAATTAAAGATGTTGCTGATGAAATATTAACTACCTTTGACGAATTTCTCTTTTATATTCTTACAAATATACCAGATGAAATTACTTTACTGATTTGTTCGGATCACGGTAATATTGAAGATATGAGTTTTAAAATGCATACAAGAAATCCGGCTTTGACTATATCAGCGGGAAAACACGCAAAGAAATTATCGAAAGAAATAAATGATATTACACAAATTAAAGACTCACTAATAGGATTAATTAATTGAGTGATTATCCGTTAATAAAATTTGTAACGGCTTTTATATTCGGTTTAATGCTCTCTTCCTTTCTCGAGGTCTCATTAGAAATTTTGATAGCTCTCTTCATAATATTTCTAATCTCATCTATAATCTTTTTCTTTTTCAAAAATAGCACTGCAAATATATTTTCAACAGCAAGTATTTTTATTGCAGTAATTCTTGTTGGATTGATATATATCTCTGCCGATAAAATTTCCGAACCAACTTATCCATTTGAAGATAAATTCATAAAAAATGTTTTAGTTGATGGAAGAGTTGAACAAATTGAATTGCCGGGTAAAAAATT
>CAYLVF010000425.1:0-2608 GCA_964387045.1 uncultured Melioribacter sp.
GGGTTGCCCCCCTCCGTAACTCGAGCAACAATTATGGCAGTCTTACTTTTAATTTCATATCTTCGTTCAAATAAACAAAATAATTTTAACACTCTTGCTCTTGCTGCTTTTATAATTCTAATTTTTGATCCCACGCAAATATTTAATCCGGGTTTCCAACTATCGTTCTCTGCGGTAATCTCTATCTTTGTTTTCTATCCGAAAATCTCAAAAGTAATTAATGATAGAAACATTACAAATAAGTTACTTCGTTATGTGTTGTTATTTGTAGGATTATCGCTTGCTGCACAGATCGGCACAATTCCATTTACAATTTATTACTTTGAAAAGTTATCGTTGATATCGCTTGCAGCAAATTTATTCGTTATACCTATGATAGGAATTATTCTAGGTTTGGGAATAGTTACGATTATAATCGGATCATTTTCATTGGAATTAGCCTATCTAATTTCTTTAACAAATGAGTTTATTGTTGAAATGCTGTTTTCAATAGTGAACTTTCTTTCATCATTAAGTATTTCTCATCTTTCGTTACCGAATTATTCTATTTGGGATGGAGCTGTTTACCTTATTCTACTAACCGTTTTTACGATTTATTTTAGAAAGTTAATAACACTTACTGCGAAATCAATATTTGTAATTTTAATCGCAGCCAATTTATTAGTTTGGTCAAATGTAGATAACAAAAAATTAATGCCAGATGGAAAATTATCCGTTCTTTTCGTTGATGTAGGGAATAGTGAATCTGCAATTATAAAGTTCCCGAATAAAAAGACTGCAGTGGTAAACTTCGGCGGCGGCTCGGATAATTATAATGCGGGTGATGCTGTATTAATCCCGTTACTAAATCGATTAGGTATTGATAAGATTAATTACGGAATTATTTCACATCTAAACCGCAACAAATATCTTGGTATAATTCCGTTTATAGAAAATAATTTGATTGATACTCTCTTCATCCCTAATGTTTACGGGTCAGATATCGAACTTGAACTATTCTTGAATTATCTAAATGATAAAAAAATTATTCTGCAGTATATCAATAAAATTAAAATTATAGCCGGTAACTCTAAAATATATTTACTTGATGAATTACTGAAATCAGAATATGCATATTTTAATCCGATGAATAGAAGCACTCCTGTTAAATTGCAGTATGGAAAGAATTCAATATTATTAATGGCTGGAATTGAAAAGAGGGGAGAAGCTCTTTTACTTGAAAACAAAAACGCTTTTTTAAAATCGGATGTTATACAGATTGCAAACTATGGCAGTAATATCAGCACATCAAACGAATTGCTTCAAGAAGTAAATCCTTTGTACTCAATTATTAATGTTGGACTTGGTAATTTTATGGAGTATCCGTCCGAAGAAGTTTTGGGATTAATCTTACAGAATAATATTAAATTATTTCGTACTGATAATGACGGTGCAATTTTATTTATTAGTGATGGCGATAAAATTGAATTTGTTGATTGGAGAATGATGTGATAAAAAAATATGAGCAATTCTCACTAAAGAATTATAATTCGTTTGGTATTGATGTAAAAGCTCGGCAGTTAATTACATTCTCATCAGAAGAAGATATTCCACATTTGATAAATAGTATATCAGATGAGGAAAATGTGTTAGTATTGGGCGTCGGCAGCAATATTCTTTTTACCACTGATTTCAATGGGACAATTATAAAAAACGAAATAAAAGGAATAAGCGAAAAACAATTCAATGAGAATGAAATTCTGCTAAGTATAGGAGCCGGAGAAGTATGGGATGATGTTGTTGATTATGCTGTTAAGAGAAATTATTTCGGGATTGAAAATTTATCATTAATCCCCGGTAACACGGGTGCTGCTCCAATTCAAAACATAGGAGCATACGGAGTTGAATTGAAAGATGTTTTCCACTCTCTAGATGGTTTTTCCATTGATAATGGAGAGAAAAGAATTTTCACTTTGGATGAATGTAAATTTAGTTATCGTGACAGCACTTTCAAAAATGAGTTGAAGGAAAAAATTATTATAACGAAAGTAAATCTAAGGTTGATCACAAAAGGAAAACTGAATACGAATTACTTATCATTGAAAAATTATCTCATCGAAAATAATTTAACAGCTCCAACGCTATCCCAAATAAGAGAAGCGGTGATAAATATTCGTACCAGTAAATTACCGGATCCGAAAAAATTAGGTAATGCGGGAAGTTTCTTTAAAAATCCTAAAGTAACAAAAAAAGAATTTGATGAGTTAATTCAAAAATATCCTAATCTCTCGTATTTTATTTCTGAAGACGGACTCTACAAAATATCGGCGGGATGGTTGATTGAAAAATGTGGTTTGAAAGGAATCCGGAAAGGAAATGTTGGTACACATCTTAACCAAGCCTTGGTTATTGTTAACTACGGCGGTTCAACCGGTGAAGAAATTCTGAAATTTGCTAAAAATATACAGACGAAAGTATTTAATGAATTTGGTATTTTACTTGAACCTGAAGTTAATATTATAAATAAAAACCAACGGGAATTATTATGACTGAAAATACTGAACAAAAAAGGAATGAAAGTGTTGTGCCTAAAAGTTTTTTAGAAGTATTAAAAGATGCTTTTAAGGAG
>CAYLVF010000426.1:0-2606 GCA_964387045.1 uncultured Melioribacter sp.
TGACTTCACAGAACTTGAGAAGGATGATGAAAAACATTTTAGCAGTCTGCTTTCCAGGATGAAATCTATCTTAGGTGAAAGAGTTACCGATGTAAAAGAATCAAAAAGATTAAGCGGAAGCGCATCTTGTTTAGTAACCGAGGGTGATGGATTAACATCTTCGATGCAGAAAATATTGAAAATGACTAATAAAAATATCGGCAGTCAAAAGAAAATATTAGAGATAAATCGCGATAATAAATTAATCCGCAACTTATTAGAAATATTCAAAAAAGATTCTAATGATCCTTTAATAACAAATGCAACTGAACAACTATTTGAATCTGCGTTATTGTTGGAAGGTAATCTTGAAGATCCGCATAAATTAGTAAAGAGAATAAATGAACTTTTGGAAAAATCGAGTGAGTGGTATTTGAGTAAGAATAATTAAAGTAAGAGGCTGTATCAAAAGTAAATTATAAATAAATAATATGTGGAAATCACATTAAATCTGCTCCTGCCCGTCCTTTGACGTGGGCAACAGCGTTCCAACTTTATAAAAAACTTTACTTTTGTGACAACCTCTTCGCAGTATAAAAAAGTTTGGTGTATTAAAAATTATGCCTAGCTACACTTTAAGTAATTTCTTTTTATCTTCTTTTCCGTTGCCGGTATTGTAATAGTAATAGTAGTATTTATAGTATGAACCGTAACCCGGGCGATAAGCAAACTTGTTAAGAACAGCACCGAGGAATTGTGATTTAGCCATTTTGAGAACATCCAGTGATTTATAAAGAATATCGTACTCAGTAACACCTGCCGAAATAACAAGCATCACACCATCAACAATTTGTGACAATATTTCAGAATCTGTTACAGCAATAATCGGGGGTGAATCGATTACTATGAGATCAAAATGAGTCTCTAACTTCGCTAAGAATTCTTCCATCTTATGCGATCCTAATATTTCTGCAGGATTTGGAGGAATTGTACCACCGGTTATATAAAATAAATTTGCTTGTTCTGTTTTTCTTATCAATTCATCAAATGTAGCTTGACCAAAAAAGTAATCAATGAATCCGGGGTAGCGCTCGTCATTAAATATTTTATGAACCCTAGGTTTCCTCAAATCACAATCTAGTAATAAAACTTTCTGATTAGCTTGAGCAAAACTGCCTGCAAGATTCACTGCCGTTGTTGTTTTCCCTTCCCCTGCAGATGAAGAAGTTACAAGAAGTTTTTTAGGTACGGTTCCTTCCACGCCTGAATATCTAATACGCGTTCTGAGGGCACGATAAGCTTCACTTGCAGTTGAATCGGATTTTTTATTAACAATAAATTCACTTCCTGGTGCCCTATTTTTGTCAGCGACAAACATTTCGGGGATCCAGGCTAATAGACTAATATTCTTCTGCTGAAGTTCTTCGGGGGTTTTAACAGTATTATCAAAATAATTCCGAACAAATGCAAAACCAAATCCAAAACCAAGACCCAATACCAAACCAACTGCAATTATTAAAATACGATTAGGTTTCGATGGATTCTCTGGTTGTCTTGCCGCGTCAATAATTAAAACGTTTCCTGGGGTTGATTGTTCATTTATTTGTGCTTCTTGATACTTCTCTTCTACTAAAAGATAGAGTTTTTCATTTGCTTCTTTAATTCTCTGTAATCTTGCTAAATCAAGCGTTCTTTTCGGCATTTCATTAAAGCGGACTTCGTAGCGCTGCACTAATTCATCAAGCTCTTTATGGGAGGAGAGAAGTGATTGGTAACGAACTTCCTCTTCAAGAACCTTAGCTGTAAGCTGTTGTATTTGTTCAGGATTGGAAGCAAATATACCCGCTTTGTATACGAGTATCTGTTCGTTTAATTTTTCTCTTAAATCGGTAATCTTTTTCTCATATTCGCCTATAATCGCAGTGTTGGCACCTCCGCTTCTATCGACTGTGCTTAATGCCAGATCTTTTTGCGATTGTAATTGTGCAATTTGAGTCTGAAGATTTTTTATATAAGGTTCCGCCGCAAAACTTTCTAAATAATCTTTAATTCGTGGATCTTGTTTTTCTAATTCCTCTTTGTATTGATCAAGACTTTTTTTGGAAATAGTTAAATCTATCCTAGTAGAATTTCGCTGGGATTCAAAGGTAGTTAATTGGTCTATGAGCGCTCGTGCTTGTTGAGTAAGATCGACAACACCTCGTTCTTCTTGGTACGTTTTCAGCTGTTCTTCGGCAAATAACAATTCATCTAATTTCCCTTTACGTTGATTCTCCAGAAATTCTTTTACCACAACTAGTTGCTTCCGATTGTATGCAAGGTTCAAATCAAGATAACTTTTTGCATATATGTTTGCGATTAATGCTGCTTCAAATGGAGCTGGTGACTCTACTGAAATTTCTACAACATCCAGTCCCCTTTTTTGTTCAATAGTTACAATACCACTCTTATCGCCAAATAATCCAGAAAGGTCAGCAACACTTTTCAATTCTTTTCTCTCACTATCCGAGAAAAGGCTTTCAACATCATAAATCAAATGAAAGTTTGATGGATCATCTGATAATCTGAACGAGTCAATTAATGATTTCGCAACATTTTCACGTATAGTATAACTTTTCAGTATTTCA
>CAYLVF010000427.1:0-2594 GCA_964387045.1 uncultured Melioribacter sp.
GTTATTACAGCAGTATTGGTCAGGTTAACAGAGAAATTATTATGAAAGTTGATCCATATGTTAACTTTGCTGAATATGACAATTTAAACGGTAATAGCCCGGGCAGTGACGGAATTGTTGATTTCATTTACATTATTTATAGAAATGTAACTGGAGATACTTTAATGTATTATACCGGAATTGCTCATTTAGAAGTAAGTTCAACAATAAATGTCGATGGTAAACAAATCGTAAATAATAATTTTATTGGAGGTGGAGTTCAACAGAGAGGTGGGTATAATGGGCGTGATTATACCTTATATGTTGCTGCTCACGAATTGGGTCATTACCTTTTAGGAGGGAATCATATCCAAAATGTTTCAAACTTAGCATTAATGACTGGAGGACCCGTTTGGAACGCAAGTCGAGGAATGCATTCGTGGGAAAGACAGAAGTTAGGTTGGATAACTTATACTGATAAATCAACAGACGGGTCGGTTACAATGTCGGATTATATGACTGCTGATCAAGTTTACAGAGTCCCTATAAGCAGCAGCGAATATTTCTTAATAGAAAATAGAAAAAAGATAAGTCCGCACGATAAAGCCGGAGATACTGGTTTTTATTTTTATAGAGTGACCGGTGCATCATCATTCCCCCCATCAATAGATGTTCTATGTGCAGATGGGAATTGGGACTTTAGTATTAATACTTCAACTCAAACTCTTACCAGGACAGCGCCAAACGTCAATGGAAATGACGAAATGAATTTCAGACAAGCAGTAAGCGGTGTAACCTATGCTTGCTATACGCCAGTTTATCACGAAAATTCAGCTTGGGGAGATAACGAAGATGCATTTGACTTAACTTTCAATAATGTATTATCTCCGGTTAGCAACCCTCGTTCTAACAATGGTGGTTCGCTTAACTTTACTATTGAAGTAACCGGTACAAACACAATTCAATTTTATTTTACAGACCCTTACGCTGGTAAGCCATCTAAACCACAAAATTTGACCATTGCATGGTACAATAACCACCCAAGGTTAACTTGGGAGACCAATGGCGAGCCTGATATTCAATCATATAAGATATGGAAGTACGCAGCCGGTAGTGATATGATCGCTGCTACTATAACGCACAACTCAAGCAATCCGACACATAGTTGGATAGATAATGCTGTAACAAAACCCGGGAGATTTGACCCAGTTATAGAATATTCATATAAAGTCAAGGCAATCGATAATACAAGTAAAGAATCATTATACAGCAATCAAGTTTCAATTAGTGGAACTGGAGATATCTGGAAAGAGGGGGGAACAGATGATGATCAAGATAAAACTGTAATAAACGATTATGCAATAAGTCAGAATTACCCAAATCCATTTAATCCTACAACAACAATAAATTATCGATTACCAGAACGTAGTTTTGTGAATATTAAAGTGTTTAATATGCTCGGTGAAGTTGTTGCATTATTAGTAAATGAAAATAAAGAAGCCGGTAATTACTCACTTCACTTTGACGGTTCTGATTTACCCAGCGGAACTTATATTTACAGAATTACTGCTGGTGATTTTGTCGATAGTAAAAAATTAATTTTGCTGAAGTAGCCTCAAATAATCTAATGAAGAATTAATTTCAGAGGGTGACTAATAAGAAATTTGTAGATAACGTATAAATCAGCCTAATCGGTGTTCTATACTTACTAAGGGCTTTGCTTTTGGGTCACCCTTTGGTGTTTTAATGCATCCGGAATTTGTTGTGCATTAGAGTACTAAAAATTATCATCCAACCTTTATCCTCACATCAACCGCGTGAATAGAATTATCATTCGAAATAATTAACGGATTCAAATCAAACTCAACGATGTTTTCATTTTCTATCATCATTTTTGATGATGAACGGATTACACGTTTGAGATTGTTCATATCGATTCCCTCTTCACCGCGAACACCTTTTAATATTTTGCCGATTACTGTTTCTTCTATTATTTCATTCAAATCATTATCCGACATGTAAGCCGAACGAATCGCAGTATCGCAAATTACTTCGACATATTTACCGCCGGTTCCGAACATGATAATAGGTCCGAATGAAGGATCACGAAAACCGCCGAGCAGAACCTCATGTTTAATTTCTATAAACGGCTGAATCAAAAATTGTTCGACGTCAAATTTGAAGCGGTTGAAATTACTAATTATTTCATCGGCTTTCTCTATTAGCTCATATCTTGTTTTAATATTCAGTTTTACGGCATCAAGCTCAGACTTATGAATTACTTCATGATTAATCCCCTTTAGTACTACCGGGAAAATATCACCGCTAAGATTTTTAATTTCGTCCGGCTTGATCAAAGTTTGTTTAACGATTGGTATATTATAATGAGATGTGATTGAAAAAATTTCTTCTTGTGAAACAAATCCCGGTTTAAAATTAAATTTACCTTTGCCAGTCATTTTAAATTGTTCTGCATACTCTTCCCGGTGATCTTTCAATCCTTCTTGAGCCATAGAATAGTATAACATATTTGAAATTACTTCAGCCGGCTCTTCTGCAGTTCTAAATATCGGAAGTTTCTTTTTAGAAAATTTTCTATAATCATCCCAAAATTC
>CAYLVF010000428.1:0-2594 GCA_964387045.1 uncultured Melioribacter sp.
TTTTCGGCAATTGTTTTAAAAGCATATCTCAATTTTAGATTAGCGGCAACACCGCCGACTAACGAAATAGCCTTTACATTAAAATTGGCAATGGCTTTATTAACATTCCGTAATAATGCATCAACAACAGCTTTTTGAAATGAAGCTGCAATGTTATTTAATTCTTCAGTTGGAATTGATTCAATATTTTGGTCATACTCTTTCTGAAGATAACGAAGCACAGCGGTCTTCAACCCGCTGAATGAATAATCATATTCAGTTTTTAATTGTGCAATCGGAAACTCGATTGCATTTTCATTTCCAAGTTCAGCAGTTTCTTGAATTGCTTTCCCACCCGGATAACCGAGCCCCAGCATTTTAGCAACTTTATCGAAGGCTTCTCCAGCTGCATCATCAATTGTGGAACCTAATTTTATTATTTCTAAATCATTCTTTACAATAAGAAGTAATGTATGCCCACCGGAAACAACCAAACTTAAATAAGGAAATTCAGGTTTTTCTTTCATTAAAAATCCGCTGAAAATATGTCCCTCGATATGATTAACCGGAACAAAAGGTTTGTTTAAAGATAAGGCTAATCCTTTAGCATAAGTCAAACCAACGAGGAGTGCTCCGATTAATCCGGGACCAGCGGTTGCACAAATTAAATCAATCTCCCCGAACGTAAGTTTGGAATCTTTAAGTGCGCTTTTGACAAGCGGGTTAATCATTTGCAGATGTGCACGACTTGAAAGTTCAGGGACAACACCTCCGTATATATTATGAAAATCTTGCGAGGAAACTAAATTAGATTTTAATTCACCGTCAGAAATAATTGCAACCGATGTCTCATCACAGGAAGTTTCAATACCTAGAATATTCTTCATCAAATTTGTAGTTCTCTTTTTGTTAGATTAATTTTATTCAACTGTATAGTAAAATTACGAATTGAGATTCATAATGAAAACAACACACAAGTATATTGTTGGCGATTCGAGAAGAATGATGAAATTAAATGATGATTCGGTGGAATTAGTTGTCACGTCACCCCCCTATTGGCAGTTGAAAGATTACGGTACTTTGGAACAAATTGGTTTCAATCAATCTTATGAAAGTTATATCAATAACCTGAACCTTGTATGGAATGAATGTTACCGTGTACTTAAACCCGGCTGCAGAATGGTTATAAATACCGGGGATCAATTTGCTAGAGCCATTTATTACGGGCGATATAAAATCATCCCGATCAGAACCGAGATAATTAAGTTTTGTGAAGCAATCGGTTTTGATTATATGGGAGCAATTATTTGGCAGAAAAAAACTACAAAAAATACCACCGGCGGTGCAACTGTGATGGGTTCCTACCCTTACCCCCGTAATGGTATGATTGAAATTGATTACGAATTTATTTTACTCTTTAAAAAACCGGGTAATCAAATTAAGGTCTCCAAAGAAATTAAAGAAGCATCAAAAATTTCAAAAGAGAAATGGAAAGAATATTTTACAGGACATTGGTACTTCAAAGGTTCGCGGCAGGAAGAACACAGCGCAGTATTTCCTGTAGAATTGCCTAAGCGAATTATTGAGATGTTTTCATTTGTCGGTGAAACCGTACTCGATCCGTTTATGGGGAGCGGAACTACTGCGCTTGCGGCATTAATGACAAACAGGAATTCAATCGGTTATGAAATTAATAAAGATTTTATTCCGCTTTTCAAAAAGAAAGTTACGTCAGGTAATAATTTTGAAATTTACATTGAAGAGCAGGCACTAATAAAGATCAATTGGGAAGATGAAATAAAAAAGTTATGTTACATTTTTAACGATACTCATAACATTAATAACAAAATTGATCCAAGAACAATAGATTTTGGTTCGAGGATAAGTCTTAACAAAGTAGTTAAGGAATAATCAAAAAATTTGGTCACTTAAACGAAAAAATACTCTTTGTTATATACCAGGCAACTTGTGGATTTTCTTGCAGTCTTCGAATTGAATAAGCATACCAATGTTCACCGTAAGGGACATAGATTCTAATCTTGTGTCCGTCTGTATTAATTTTATCGCGTAAATGTTCTGTTACACCATAAAGCATCTGGAATTCATATTTGTTCTTAGGAATTTTCTTTTCTTCAATCATCCGGTAAGATTCTTTTATTAAATGATCATCGTGAGTTGCGATGCCAACGTAATTTCCGTCGGTCAACATTTTTTCTAAAGATTTAAGAAAGTTATCTCTTACTTCTTGTTTACCTTTAAATGCAATTTTGTCGGGCTCTATATAAATGCCTTTACACAAACGATAATTCGCACCAATTTTATTTAGATCAACGACATCATCGTATGTTCTGCGTAAATATGATTGCAAAACTATTCCAACATTATCGTAAGTGGCTCTTAATTCCTTGAAAATATCAATAGTGATTTGTGTATATGGTGAATCTTCCATATCGATGCGGACGAAATTATTAAGGCTCTTTGCCTTTTCAATAATTTCGGTAATCAACTCTTTGCAGTAATCTGGGTCTATTGCTAAACCAAGAGCAGTAGGTTTAATAGAAATGTTTGAATCTAATTTATGCTTGTCTATTGCTTCAAGCAGTTCAAAATATTGT
>CAYLVF010000429.1:0-2589 GCA_964387045.1 uncultured Melioribacter sp.
ATTCGGAACTTATCTTAGAAAAAATATATTCGAGAAAGTGAACTTTAAAAAAATTCACTTTATCAACCCTATCTATTATGATCTTGATGCTGAATGTGCCAGATATTCAAGATTGCTTTCTGAAAGACCAATAGATATTGTTTGTATGGGAATCGGTGAGAATGGTCATTTAGCATTTAATGACCCACCCGTTGCAGATTTTAATGATCCAAAGAGTGTTAAAGTTGTTGAACTTGATAAAGCTTGCAGAACACAACAAGTAAATGATGGTTGCTTCAAGAATTTGGAAGATGTTCCGTCTCATGCAATCACTCTTACAATTCCTACTTTAATTTCAGCTAAGTTCTTGTCTGTTGTTGTCCCGGGTAAATCCAAAGCAACGGCAGTAAAAAATACGCTTACGGGTAAAAAATCAACCGAATGTCCGTCTACTATCCTTAGGATGCGCGACAATGCAGTTTTGTTTTTAGATAAAGATTCTGCAGCTAAGATTCTTAAATAATTCCGTTTAATAATTTGAGGGCTCGATGAATAAAAAAAATATTTTTGCATACTTTTTTACTTTGTTATTGATGAGTACTTTTACACTTGATGCTGTTGAACCAAAACACAGTCATTTCTTTTTTGATGCCGGTAGTATAAATACTCATAAAAATGAATTCGCAGTTAAAATTACCAAAGATGATACTTATTATGAAAGCAAGAGTTACGGCTGGCTTGAAAACAATTATGAAGAATTTGTCAGTGAAGATTATCGTAAAAGATCAATTAGAGATGAACTTACTTATGACGGTATTAAAGCAAAAGAAATTAATTTCAAAATTGACCTGGATAAGGGAGATTGGTGGTTTACATTTTGGATTGAAACAGGTTATGAACATGTTGCTACTACAAAGTTATTTATAAATAACAATTTTCATCCTCTTGTTTGGCATGAATTAAAACCCGGCGCAGAGGATAGACCATCGCCATTAGCAAACTACAGAGTTATCCACACAAGAGTCGGTGTATCAGATAACGGTTTAACATTTCGTTTAACAGGCGAATCTGATTTTATTTATTTGATGGGGTTCAGTTTTATAAATGCCGAGCAAGTTGAGAAAGATGTTGATGATGATATTTTAAAAATTGTAAAAAGAGCAGGTAAATATAAATCCTCGGTAATACTTTCCGATCTTGCTTCCGCATTGGCAGGTCGTTATCGTGCAGATAGATCGAATAACTTTTACTTTTACTGGTATCAGCAAACTAAGCTTTTTGCTGAGGCAGAGAGATATCAAAATACAATGGGTTGGGAATGGTCACGGCTGTTAATCGGATTATCGATTTTTGATCGTATGCATCAAGCATTATTTTTACTCGATTCTCAAATCGAAAATTTTGACACAAGCGATTATCCCTTTAAAGAAAGGGCTCTTTGGAACCGTGGAAAAATTTCATATGATCTGGTTCTTGAAAGAGGCGGTGATTATCAGAAACAAATTTATGAAAATGATCTTCCGAAGCTATTTATGTGGTACCCAAATGATGATAATCTTGCAATGCTGAACGGAAAAAAAATTAGCCGTCCCCATCATTGTGATAACTTACATGCTTATCCCAATGCTCCTAATTGGGCTTTATTGCAGCGTGAAGCAATTTGCCGGTTGAGTAGCGAAATTGATTGGTGGATATACGAACGCCAAGATCCGCATGGTGAACTTGGTGGCAAAATCGGCGATGATGTTGAGATTTTACGAGAATGGACATCGTTACTTTTCTTAGGTGATAATAATACACGTGTTGGTTGGAGAAAATTGGCTGGTGCTGTTTGGGCGGATTCAAAAGTTTATAGAGGTTTCTCAGCTCGCCCGATTGATGTTGAACATGCATCGGAATTTATTTCTGATTCAACACCGGAACTTCTGTTATTGAATCATGATTCAAAAGTTAAAGAAATTCTTACTTACACAGCAGAGTATTTTGAAAATTTGTGGACATATAAAAATGATTACGGCAGAAGATACTTTAAATCAAGTTGGTATAGCTCGACTGAAGTAGTTGAAACACCCCCAAAGAATCGTGATTTAGGTTATAACACAAGAACCGCAAAACCGCTTAATTACCTAGCATGGACTTCAAGAAATCCTGATTACATAAAATTATTAAAAGAATGGGCAGATGGTTGGCATTTTGCCGCAATGTCTACTGAAAAAAACAAACCTATAGGAATAATTCCGGCATCAATAAGATACTATGATGAATCAATTAACGGTGATGAAAACACTTGGTATATAGCTAATATGTATTGGACTTATTTTGACTGGCAGCATGATGCCGGAACAATGATCTTAGATCAACTGCTCTTTACTTATACTCTAACAAATGACGAAAAATATTTACAGCCTATTGAATATGCTCTTGGATTAGTTGAAAAATATAAATATCAATTAGATGCCCCTTCCAATTTCGAGGAAGGAAGCGAAACCTGGACTGCTTCAACTATTATTAGAAAAAATAGTTTCTGGAATGTTGTACAGAGATGGAGAATACTAACCGGTAATAATAAATATGATGAACTAATTGATTATTTCGGAAATCCTTATATAA
>CAYLVF010000430.1:0-2584 GCA_964387045.1 uncultured Melioribacter sp.
TCTATGAAAACCGAAATTAAACTTGAAATGGAAGTTAGTTTGTAATTATTAACCCAAGGTTGACCAAAATTAATGTTTTTTATTATCGCAGACACGAATTACACGAATTTTCACAGATTATTTAATTGAATAATTACTTTGTGGTCACCCTCAACTTAAACCTAAAGTTTTGTAATAATTTCAGAAAACTTTTCTAAAGCTTCGTCAATTTTATCAACATCTTTTCCGCCGGCTGTAGCCATGTGAGGTCTGCCGCCTCCGGCTCCGCCGACAAGTTTCGCGGCTTCACCGACTATTTTGCCTGCCGATATCTTTTTGTCTTTAATTAAATCATCGGTAACAACGCAGAGCATTTGTACTTTATCTTCAACTTGTGCAATCAAAAATCCAACGCCCGATTTCATTTTATTTCGAAGTTCGTCTCCCATCGATTTTAATTCATCCATTCCGGTTACTTCTACTTTGCCTTTGAAGATTTTTATTCCGTTTACTTCTTCGGTATTGGAAATTATGTTATCAATGCCGTCGAGTTTTTCTTCAAGCTGAAGTTTTGCAATTTCTTTCTCAAGTTTCTTTTTCTCTTCAAGCAATTCATTTATTCTGACTTCCGACTTCTGAATTCTGAATTCTTGCTTTTTAATATACTCTTCAACACCATGACCGGTAACAGCTTCAATTCTTCTTATACCGCTTGCAATTGATGATTCGCTAATAATTTTAAACAATCCGATTTGCGATGAATTATTAACGTGAGTTCCGCCGCAGAATTCCATTGTGTAATCACCGAACTGAACAACATTTACTTTATCACCGTATTTATCACCGAAGAACATTAATGCGCCCATCTTTTTTGCTTCTTCAAATGGTGTGTCTTTATGATGTATCATCGGAATATTCTGAAGTAGTTTTTCATTAACGATTTTTTCAATTTGCTCCAACTCTTCCGATTTAACTTTTTCAAAATGAGTGAAGTCAAATCGCAATCTATCCGGACCGACATAAGAACCTGATTGCTGAACATGATTTCCTAAAACTTCTCTTAATGCTTTATGTAAAAAGTGAGTTGCCGAATGGTTTCGCATAATATCCCAACGACGAGCTGAGTTTACAACGGCTTTAACTTTTTGCCCGGGTTTTAGTTCAACGTTATCATTTTTTTCAATTATATGTATAATCTTTCCTTCAAATTTTGAAAGACCGACGACATTAAACTTGTTACCGCTTATTTCTATATAACCTTCGTCATCTATTTGCCCGCCTGCTTCAACATAGAAAGGTGATCTATCAAGAATAACAAGAGTGTCACCATTTTGATTTTTTACACCGAGGATTTCAGCTTCCGAGATTAATTCATCATAGCCGGTGAATTGTGTTGTATCTTTATCATTCAACCCAAATTGCATCAAATCAGTAACTTCAACTTTATGAATCCCTTGTTTGTCTTTAGTAGATTTTCTTGCACGTTCTTTCTGTTCATTCATTAATTCATTGAATCGTTTTTCGTCAACGTTAAATTCTTTTTCGCGTGCCATTACCATTGTAAGATCAAGAGGGAATCCGAATGTGTCATAAAGTTTGAATGCATCATCTCCGCTTATTAGCTTTCCACGTTTGACGTTTGCCTTTTCACTTA
This sequence comes from uncultured Melioribacter sp., assembly GCA_964387045.1. Classification (GTDB taxonomy): domain Bacteria; phylum Bacteroidota; class Ignavibacteria; order Ignavibacteriales; family Melioribacteraceae; genus SURF-28. Next base: position 1,634 of record CAYLVF010000430.1, read on the forward strand.
TCGCATCAAAAAGTTCTATTCCCCTATCGAGAGTCTTGTTAAAACTTTCTTCTTCAGCTTTAATTATTTTTTTGACATTTGCTTTTTGATCTTTCAGTTCGGTAAAATAGTAACCCATATTCTCAACAACAGTGTCAACCAATTTATATAAAAATGGTTCTTTCAAGTTAATATTTCTTCCGTAACGGGCAGCGCGTCTTAAAATTCTGCGGAGTACATAACCTCTTCCTTCGTTGCCCGGCGTTGCTCCATCGGCAATTGCGAACGTTAATGTTCGTACATGATCTGCAATCACACGCATTGCAATTTGGTGTTCATTTACTTTGTATTTTATACCGCTAAGGTCTTCAATCGATTTAATAATCGGAGTAAAAACATCGGTATCATAGTTTGAAGATTTACCTTGAAGAACGGCACAAACTCTTTCGAATCCCATCCCGGTATCAACATGTTTTGCGGGAAGATCGTGAAGTTTTCCGTTTTCATCTCTATTGTTTTGAATAAAAACGAGATTCCAAATTTCAATACATTTCGGGTCACCGGCATTAACCCATTTCGGATTATCATAATCGTCACTTACGTTAATGTGAATTTCCGAACAAGGACCGCATGGACCGGTATCGCCCATTTCCCAAAAATTATCTTTCTCATCAAAACGTAAAATGTGATTTGGATTTATATCAGTTTTAGTTTTCCAAATTTCGAAAGCTTCGTCGTCGGTTCTGTAAACCGTTGCCCATAATCTTTCTTTCGGAAGTTTCCAAACATCGGTTAATAATTCCCATGCCCATATGATTGCTTCTTCTTTATAATAATCACCGAACGACCAGTTACCCAGCATTTCAAAAAAAGTATGATGATAAGTATCGTGTCCAACTTCTTCCAAATCATTATGTTTACCGCTAACCCGAATACATTTTTGAGTATTAACGGCTCTTTTATAATCACGCG
>CAYLVF010000431.1:0-2583 GCA_964387045.1 uncultured Melioribacter sp.
AAACATAAATCGGATTTATAAACAACCAGCGATTCGTCATCGTTAATATCCAATTGATGAAGGGAACAGAATACACATTCCTCATTATCGCTTTTATGTTTGAATGACTGAATATAATTTGAACGCCACGGTGACCAAAGTTTATCCATTGCATTTCCTTTAAAATAAAAAAGCGGAAGTGGTATACTTCCGCCTTATAAAATTTACTTCTACTAATCTTCTTCTTTTGATTTTTCGTATTCTTCGATGATTTTTGATTCGACATCTTTAGGTACTTCTTCGTAATGTGAAAATGCTCTTGAGTGCATTCCTCTTCCCGAAGTTAAAGAACGGAGATGTGTTGCGTATTTATATAATTCCGATAACGGAACTTTTGCTTTAATAATTTGGAAAGGACCTTCGGAATCCATACCGGAAATTTTACCTCGCTTACTTGAAATATCCCCCATTACATCGCCCATATATTCTTCCGGAACTTTTACCGTGATATCATAAATCGGTTCAAGAATTACGGGTGATGCGGATAGAAATCCTTTCTTAAACGCTTGGGATGCGGCAATCTTAAATGATACTTCATCGGAATCTACGTTGTGGAATGAACCGTCGAATAAAGAAACTTTAACATCAATTACTTTACTTCCAGTAAGAATTCCTTTATTCAATATTTCTTTTAGACCTTTTTCAACTGCGGGAATGAATCTGCCCGGTACAACACCGCCAACAATTGCATCAACAAATTCAAATCCGGCTCCGCGGGGTTGTGGTTCTAATTTTAATAGAACATGCCCGTATTGACCTCTTCCGCCTGATTGTTTTTTATGTTTGTATTCGGCAACATCACAAACTTTTTTAATTGTTTCGCGATAAGGAATTCTTGGTTCAATAAGCTCAACTTCAACACCGTAACGATCTTTTAATAATTTGACGGCTAAATTAAGTTGCAGCTCACCTTGTCCGGTGACAATACTCTGAGCAAGTTCGGGATCAAAACGAACCGAAAAAGTTGGGTCTTCTTCATGAACCGTGTGAAGTCCCGAAGAAATTTTATCCTCATCACCTTTAGCTTTTGGTTTGATTGCACCCCGAATAACCGGATCAGGAAATTTGATCGGGTCAAACACAACTTGATAATTTCTACTTGTAAGCGTATCGCCGGTATGTGTGTCTTTCAATTTAACAACCGCACCAATATCACCGGCAACAACTTTACTGACTTCCTTTCTTTGCTTGCCGTTGAGTATTGATAACTGTCCTAATCTTTCCGGTTTTTCATTGGAGGAATTAATAAGATCCATTCCCGGTTCCATTGTTCCACTGTAGACCTTAAAAATAGATAACTCACCGACATGCTGTTCAGATAAAGATTTAAAAACAAGTGCTGCAACTTCGCCCTTAGTATCACATTTGATTTCGATTTGATCTTTATCTCCAATTTTTGCTTTTGGAGAAGGGGCTTCAACCGGTGATGGGAAATAGTTAACGACAAAATCGAGAAAATTATTTAACCCAACAGCTTTTGTAGCAGATACTGCAAATACCGGAACCAAAGAGCCGCTCAATATCGCGGCTTTCAAACCTTTTTTTAGGTCTTCATCACTAAGAGTACCATCTTCAAAAAATTTATTCATCAAATCTTCGCTTGATTCTGCTACTTTCTCAATTAATTCTTCACGCATAGCTTCAACTTCATCCTTTAAGTCAGCCGGAATATCTTCTTCCGAAGCTTTCTTCGAACTAACATCTGTGTACTTATAAGCTTTCATTTTAATAAGGTCAACAACAGTATTAAAATTTATCCCTTCATTAACGGGCATCGTAATAACAGTTGCATCTTTACTCAAATGATCCTTAACCATCTGTAATGTATCACCAAATCTCGAGTGTTCATTATCAATCTTATTAATAATTACGGAAGCCGGCAGGTTATATTGTTTTACATAATTCCAGGTTGCCTCAGTACCAACCTCAACACCTTCGGCAGATTTGACAACTGCAACAGCAGTTTCGGCAACATGTAAGCTACTTATTACTTGCCCTATAAAATCTGAATAACCGGGAGTATCAATAAAATTGACTTTCGAGTTATTCCACTCAAGATGAAGAGGGGCAGAAGAAATCGATATTTGTCTTTCGATTTCATTCGGGTTATAATCTGAAGTGGTATTTCCCTCTTCCACACTGCCTATACGATTTATTTCTCCTGCTGTAAAAAGTAATAATTCTGATATAGTTGTTTTTCCACTTCCTCCATGACCAATGAATGCTATATTGCGTATTGCATCCGGATTATACTCTTTCAAGATGTCTCTCCTCTATGTTTCGATGTCACAATTATGATTTATATTTTTCCCAAAATGCACTGATCCCTTTCGAGAGAGCACTTAGGTTTCTTACTAGATTTAATACGGGGTTTTGGTCAGCTCCTTCTTTAATACGGGCAGTAAAAAAGTTGAGTTTATTTTTTGTAGTAATAATAAACTCGTTTAATTCATCCATATGACTCTTAGCATCTTCAGCCACTTTAGCAATTTTTTCGGAAGCTTCGTTTAAGTTATCCAAAACCGGAATGGTTGAATCGATCAA
>CAYLVF010000432.1:0-2574 GCA_964387045.1 uncultured Melioribacter sp.
CGGAATTTATTTTAGGACAGAAATAATGCGCAGACATAAAGTCTGCGGTTACAAAGTCTATGGCGGGTAGGCACAAAGAAGTTGGAAAGATTCACGGAGTTGGAAACCTCGTTAGGGGTTTAATTATAATAGAAACATGAAAAACAAAATAATCTACAACCCCACGTGGGGGTTGAATTGGGGTTGATTAGATTCCGTGTAAAAGCATCACGGAATGACAGTGTTTATAAGATTTCGGCTAGAGGTCCCGCCGGAGCGGGATGTCGCTGTTGTATTAGCGTGGATGGAGAAGCGCTCCACATGCCAGAATGACAGGATGATTGGAAGGCAAAATCAAAACTCCCACCTTCGTCTAAAGTGACTACGGTAGACAGGCAAAGTGTAAATTGAAAATTGGAAATGCAGAATAAAGAAGTCCCGCCTTTCCGTCAGTTGACGGATTAGCTAACGGATTACGGACGGGCAGGCAGAATTCAGAAGTCAGAATAAAAGCAAAGGCTGCAGCACAAAGTTGCACTGTGTTGAAAACCCCGTTAGGGGTTTAATTATAATAGAAGGACGATAAACAAAATAACCTACAACCCCGTGGGGGTTGAATTTTGGGTTGATTAATTGTGGGTGGTAGATTTCATGTGAAGACTTCACGGAATGACAGAGTTGGTATGGATTGCCGGAGACGCACAGAATTTTTGTATAATTATTTTTGCGGAAAATATTTATAAATATCTTTTCGGTGCAAAAGGCGGATTAAACATAATGTTTCGTCGCCATATTTTTCAAGACCAAGTCTAAACTCGCCAATTCTTATCCTGAAAAATTCTTTATGACCTTTGATCTTTTTTGTATTAGGGATTTCAGAAAGTGATTCGGTAGATTCTAAAATAGAAATGAGATGATTAAGATTTTGTAGAACTTTTTTATCTTTTATACGGCTTATATCTTTTGCAAAAGTTTTATCAATTAAAATATTCATTTTAAACGAGCTATTTTAGATGTGAGTTTTTGCTTAAACTCATCAGTATCAACATATTGACCAGAGCGACCAACTTCTATTGCCCTACCAAGTGCAACATCTTCCATTGCTTCAACAACTGCGTCACCAATGAACTCTTTTTTTTCGTTAAATACATCTTCCATAGTTTCACGGATTATTTTCTTTAATTCTTTTCTGTTTATTGTAATTGTACTCATAATCATTCTCTAAAATTATTTGTTCAATATAAATAAATCGTATAAAAGAATAAACAACCAAAGGCTTCCAATAGTTAGCGCCTGAGAAAGGTGTGATCAAAGTGTAAAGGCTGAATTCATAAGTCAGTGAACAGAATAAAAGCAAAAGTGGTCACAAAGTTACACAAAGTTTAAAAAGCGAAGTTTCACAGTGTGGGAAACCCCGATAGGGGTTGAACTTGAATAGAGAATTAATTTGGTGGATTGTTACAACCCTAAAGGGGTTGAATTAGAGGTGGTATGCGGTTGCAAGTATCAGGTTGAAAGGTGGCTATAGATTAAGTCCGAGTGTGATATAGTTATAGATTAAGTGCATGCGGGCAATAGTTATATTTGACTTATAAAGGGTTTAGAAAAGATTGCTAGTTGACCATTTACGAACAGAAAAAATTTATTTTAATTGCTGCTGTACCCTTTTCATAAATGATAAATAATTTGGCAGTCTACTTATTATTTCATCGAAAGATTTTTGATCGTAAATATGGCTAAGTTTATTTCTATCATCTATCATTTCTATTAATAATTCATATTCTTCTTCATTAATATGTTTGGCTACGTAGAATTCTTTTGCAGCGCCTTTGGGCGAGTTTGAATCTATTCCATCATTGTAAAAAAGATACCGTTTAATAATTTTCCATAAAAGTTCTGTACAATATTCAAATTTTTGTAACTGACCGTTCTTCAAACCGTCAATAACTATATCATCGTAATCTGAAAGTTGATGATTCAACAAATTTTCAAAACTTTTTATTGCTTTAGTTACTTGATCTAATTTTCTATTAAAAATTTCTAATTGTTCCATATAATAATCTCTTTTAATGCTACCTCTTTAAATTTTTCATCTACAGAAAAAAAATCTTTTATATCAATATGGTAAGGAATGTCCGTTTCTTCTAGTTCCTTATTAATCTTTTTAATGACTCCCCTTTCAATTGGTCTATTACCCATTATACCAATATCAATATCGGCTGAATGAGAATATTTTTGGGATGCTCTAGAACCGTAAAGAAAAACCTTATAGTTATCTAAGTCAATATTACGAAGTACAATACTTTTTACAAGTTTCATCCAATCATTGATGGTCTTTCTTTTTTTGACTTTTATGGAATCGTACATGGCCTTAATAAATTAGTTGCTATCGAATTCATAGAAAGATAATCTATTTTAATTAATTATAAAAGTGGGTATCAGTTGTCAGGTATTAGACGGATATTTGTTTGGGTGGATGGAACCGATGAATAAGTGGAATAAATGATAAGGTATTCCACTAATGCAGGAATATTTAGGATGCAAAATCAACCACGCCAGAGGCGGGTAAAAGTGAAAAACTCCCACCTACGTACA
>CAYLVF010000433.1:0-2559 GCA_964387045.1 uncultured Melioribacter sp.
TTTTATGGATGAAAGGTTTGCAGTTAAGTACAAACAAAGCAAAGACTTCAACGCTCGCTTATCTTTCACCGTTTATTTCATTAATATTTATTGCGCTTATACTTGGAGAGATAATTAGATTATCGTCAATAATAGGATTGGTTTTTATAATAGGCGGAATTCTTTATCAGCAATTAGAAGGAATTAAATTCAGAAATTTTGTAAAGTAAGGAGAGTTATGAATTACAAAGCAAACGAAAATCGTTATGATAAAATTCAATACAGAAGATGCGGAAGAAGCGGAATTCAACTTCCACTAATTTCTTTAGGGTTGTGGCATAACTTTGGAGATGTTGATGATTTTGAAAACGGAAGAAAAATTTTATTGACAGCATTCGATAATGGAATAACTCATTTCGATTTAGCGAACAATTACGGTCCGCCTTACGGTTCTGCAGAAAAGAATTTCGGCAAAGTATTTAAGAACGACTTGAAACCATATCGTGATGAATTAATAATATCCAGCAAAGCCGGTTATGATATGTGGTCTGGTCCATACGGCAATTTCGGTTCGCGTAAATATCTTGTTGCAAGCTGCGATCAATCTTTGAAAAGGATGGATTTGGATTATGTTGATATCTTCTATCATCATAGACCGGATTATGAAACACCCTTAGAAGAATCAATAATGGCACTTGACCATATTGTAAAAAGCGGTAAAGCTTTGTATGTCGGTATCTCAAATTATCCTGCTGATAGGACAGCAGAAGCGGCAAAAATTTTGAAAGAACTAGGAACACCATTGTTAATTCATCAACCCAAATACAGCATGTTTGAAAGATGGATTGAATGGGATTTGATTAACACTTTGGATAGTGAAGGTGTTGGAGCGATTGTTTTTTCACCCCTTGCACAAGGATTGTTGACAAATAAATACTTAAAAGGGATTCCAAAAGATTCAAGAGCCGGAAAAGAATGGGGATTCTTAAAACAAGATGAAGTTAATTCCCAAATACATAAAGTAAAACAACTGAATGAGATAGCTTTGCAACGCGGTCAAACACTTGCTCAAATGGCAATTGCTTGGGTACTTCGTCATCCGGTTGTTGCTTCTGCTTTAATCGGTGCAAGCAAAGTTGAACATGTTCTAGAATTGATCAAGGTTCAAGATAAACTTGAGTTTAGTGAAGAAGAATTAAGTAAGATTGATAATGTTTTAGCTAACTATTGAATCTAAATGTTTGTCCGATTTCTTCTATACCGATTTTTACATTATAGTTTGGTGCAGCAGCTAACATTCTATCGATAGGTTCGTTGAAGGGTTCTCTACCTTGTTGAAATGTTTTTGTATGCATCGGAACAAAATATTTTGCATTGATATTGTCTGCCATTTCTAAAGCTTGTTCGGGGGTGCAGTGACTAATTAACCAAGGATCATAAGCACCAATAGGCATCAATGCTATATCTACATTTTCATCTTTTATAATTTCTAATTTATTATGCATACGCATATCTCCGCCGAATAAAATCGAGTTGCCGTTTTGTTTGAGAAGATAAGCATTATAACTTCGTCCCTCTTTCATAAAACCGCGAGAACGATCTTTTTCCCATGGGAAACGCCAGCCGAAATGTTCAACTTCCAATGCTGTTAAATCAATTTCGTGGAGACTTAGTTTGTCGTTCCAATCCATTACAGATAATGATTTCCAAGGAAGATTTTCAATTACATCTTGTGTAAGGTATGCAGTTATCACATCAATTTCACCCGGATATTCATTTGCAAAATCGGATAGTGTCGGATAATCCATATGATCCATATGTGCGTGTGAGAGCAAAATTAAATCAGGTTTAGGAATTTCTTCAAATCTTAAAGCCGGTGGAGTCATTCTTGAAGGACCGATGCTTTTTCCGAAGAAATACACACCAACACGGTCCTTAAGTACCGGGTCAGTTAAAATCCACTTGCCATAAAAATTTATCAGCATTGTCGAATGACCAATCCATGTTAATGTAATTTCCTCGTTTGACCATTGGCGGGGATTCGGTCTGAAATTTAGAGGTATTAAACTATTTGCTTCGGTATCGTTCTTTAACAAAAAACCGGGTATTAAGTAAGAACCGATAGTGGCAAATAAACTTTTCTTTATAAATTTTCTTCTTGTCGATTTCATACAGACTTAACATTTAAGATGAAAAAAAGATTCAATTTGATAAAAGATTTTTGCGGGACAATTGTCTTGATACTTGCGTCTTGCTGCTTGATACTAATCAAAACTCAACTTTGTTTGTCAATTCGTTTACATCATCCGGTTTAATCGGGAAATGTTCCGAAAGTACTTTTCCGACTTCATTGATTCCAAAAATCAATCCATCTGTATAGTGCCCTAACTTAAACTCGTTTTGAATTTCATCACGAATATTATCCCAAACACTTTGTTCAACTTTTTCATTTATACCGGAATCGGCAAGAATATAAAATTTTCTCAGCAGTAAATTGACATAAATTAAAATGCCGGTGTTATCACGGGTGTTATTCATACCCAATTTAAAAAATTCTTCTTCGGCGAGTTTTTTTGCATC
>CAYLVF010000434.1:0-2546 GCA_964387045.1 uncultured Melioribacter sp.
TCACGATACTTTGATGATTCCAATCCGGCAATAGCCGCACGAAGAGTAAATGCCAACTCTTGAACAGTTACCCCGGCTTCGGCAAGTTTTTCTCTTTTGGGGAAGAGAGTTATTTCGGGCTTACCGGCACGCGAGCTGTTATCAAAATTTATTAAACCGGGAATGTCTTTGCACTCTTCAACAATTTTATCTTTCAATTCTTCGAGAACATTCAAATCCTGTCCTTGAAGATAAAACTGAATCGGAGCTCCGCCCATGCCCATACCGGAACCGTAATCAACGACAATATTTGCATTAGGTATATCGGAGAGATCATAAACGAAGGTTGAAATCATACCATCCAAACTTATATCTCGTTGATCTTCTTTTACAAGTTGTACGTCCATACGAGCCATATTTGAACCGGTGTTAAGGTCGCTTATCTTTCCCAAATTTGTTAATAAATGTTCAACTTCGGGATAGCGTTTTAATCTATCCTCAATTACCGAAAGCACATTTGCGGTTTCATATAAATTATAACCTTCAGGTAATTCAACCTCTACTTTAATTTTGCCGTCATCTAAATTGGGCATAAACTCGAAACCGATATTCGGCACGTAGATAATTGTTGACAGAATGAATAAAATAAAAGCCGTAGCAATAACAGTAACCGAACGGAGTTTATTTTTCAATACTTTGGTAAGAAGTTTCTGGTAACCGTCATCCCAGGATTTAAAAAGTTTATTGAGCCAATTACTAATCTTCCCAACAGTTAGCTTTTGAGGTAAGATTAACGAAGCCAGCATGGGTGTGAGCGTAAAAGAAAAGAGCAAAGAAAAAAGTGTAGCAAAGCTTGCGGCAAGTGCAAGTTCTCTTAAAAATCTTCCAACCATTGAAGACATATTAGCAATGGGAAGAAATACCACGATGTTGGTCATTGTTGCCGCCAGTACGGCAACCATCACTTCCGTAGTTCCGAAGTAAGACGCACGCTTATTGTCTTTACCCATTTTTTTATGGCGGAAAACATTTTCTAAAACTACAACGGAATTTGCAACCAGCACACCAACGGAAACAGACAGCCCCATTAACGTCATCATATTCAGTGTTAAACCGAATGCCTGCAATAAAAGAAAAGTAGATATAATAGAAGTAGGCATCGAAAGTGCTACAATAATTGTGGAGCGTATATCAGTTAGAAAAATAAAGAGAACAATTGATGTAAAAATCACACCAAGTAAAATGTTGCTCATTGTATCATCAACTGTTGAACGGATGAAAACGGAATGATCGTTCACAATTTCCAAATTTATGCCGGCAGGAAGCGCAGCTTGTATTTCAGGCAAAGCAGATTTAACGGCATTAGCAACCTCAACCGCATTACCTTCTGCACTTTTTACAATTCCGAGACGAACAACATTTTCATTTCTAAATTGCTTTTCGGCATCAAAGTAAACTGTTCTTTGACGAATGTCTTTTCCCGAATCGGAAACAGCTGCAAATTGACGAAGTTTTTTATAACCGAAAGGTGTTGGTATCTGTAGTTCGCTGATTTCATCAAGACTTTCAAATTCTCCATCAAGTCTTACCGTAAATTCCTGATCATCGATTTGAAAATAACCGCCGGGCATTTTCATATTATGAGCAGCTAAAATTTGCAAAAGCTGCGGCATCGAAATTAAGTTTTGATAAATTTCTTTGTTATCAAGTACAATTCTTATTTCTCTTTCCTGCCCTCCGGTTATATCAACTTTAGCTACACCTTGAATTTGAGAGAATCGATCTTTCAATGTTTTGTCGGCAATATGGTATAACTCACGAGGATCCAAATCACCGCTTAAGACCACGTCAATGATCGGGAAAGCACGGATATCTACTTTTTGGATTATGGGTTTCTCTACCGCATCCGGAAGATCGTTTAAGATTAGGTCAACTTTATCTTTCACTTCTTGATTTGCAACATCGACATTTTTTGCGAGGTTAAACTCAATTATAATAATCGACACACCGTCAAGCGAATAAGATTCCATACTTTCAATTTGACTTACGGTAGAAATAACATCTTCAATTCTTTTAGTAACAAGAGTTTCAATTTCTTTTGGACCAGCGCCCGGATAAATAGTCTGTACCGTGACATACGGTATTTCAACATCGGGCATTTGATCTAGGTTAAGATTAAAATACGCCAGTAATCCAAAAATGAGGAAAACAAAAATTCCCATAGTTGTCATTACAGGTCGGTTAATTGATGTTTTAACAAGAATCATTTTTTCCTCTTATTGAACTTCATTTACTAGTTGACCGTTTGAAACCATATTTGCACCTTTAACGATTATCTTCTCGCCCGGTTTTAGTCCTTCTAAAATTTCAACAGAGATACCGCTTTCAAAACCTGTTTTTATTTTACGCTCTTCAGCTTTGCCGTTGACAACAACATAAACAGACTTTTCATCACTGCTGTTGTTAATTAAATGTCTCGGTACAATTAAGGCATTTTTATTTTCGTAAATTTTAACAGCGACTTCTAAAGTTAGACCCGGCTTTAATTGATTATTAGGATTATCAAA
>CAYLVF010000435.1:0-2532 GCA_964387045.1 uncultured Melioribacter sp.
TTGTCTACTGTTTGTGGATTTATTACAATGCTATTGTTTATCTGCGGTACTAAATAATCTGTATATATAATTCTCTGGCGAGTCACAAATTTCCGATTGTTGGAGTCAAATATCTAATTGCAAAATAATGCTATTAGAAATTAAATTCAAAGATTTCTTTTGTTACTTGAATTCTACGCAATAAATTCTAACCTTCATTACAGCATTTTTCAAATTTTACCTTGCTCACAATAAATTTCTTCCTTAAGTTTCGGCAAGTTCTTAAACAAACTTACGGCTCTAGGGAAACCGGTTAAATTCCGGTGCTGCCCCGCAACTGTAAAGGACTTATAAAAGTCTTCAGCAAAATGCCACTGTCCGTTAGCTAACGGATGGGAAGGCGCTGAATGATGTCCTAAGCCAGGAGACCTGCCGATAAGTATCTATTAACTAATTAACCTTCGCGGGTGAGGTTATGAACGTAAATTTCATTTTTCACGTTACATCACGCCCACGAAGTTACACCTTATAAGGAGGTAACTTCAATGAAATATCTATATTCTTTTTTGTTTTTAGTGCTATTTACTTTTTCAACTTTCGCACAAGAAGATACACTTAAAATATCTTTAAGTGATGTTCTTGTCACAGCAACAAAATATCCAACCGAAGTTCAAAACATATCGAGTTCATATTCAATTATCGATAAGTCACTTATTCAAAGATCAAACTCGTCTACGGTTCTTCAATTATTACGAGAAGTTCCCGGCATTTCCATTGCACAACAAGGGGGACTTGGTAAACTCAACAGTTTGTTTATGCGCGGTGCAAATGCAAATCATACGTTAGTGTTAATAGACGGAGTTGAGGTAAACGATCCAAGTTCACCGAGCAATGCATTCGATTTATCAAATTTACAAACTGCAAACATTGAGAGAATTGAAATTGTACGAGGTCCGCAAAGTCCCCTTTACGGCTCTGATGCCCTTGCCGGGATAATCAATATTTTTACCGAACAAGGAAGCGATGTTAATAAAATATCACTTCAGACCGAAGGCGGTTCAAACAGTTATTACAAAGGCAGCGGACAGATTTCCGGCAATTACAGTTTATTTAATTACTCACTTAACTTTGCAAGAATTTCTACAGAAGGAATATCCGCAGCTAATGAAAAATACGGCAATACAGAAAGAGACGGATATACAAACAATTCTTTCTCTTCTTTTCTATCCGCGCAATTATTAGATAATTTAAAACTAACACTTAACTATAGATTTACGGATACTTCAACAGATTTGGATCAAGGTACTCAATTCGGAGATGATCCGAACTATACTTATGATATTGAAGAGAATATCTTTAATGCTGTTGTCAATTACGATTTATTCGATAACAAATGGAAACAAAAATTAAGCGGCTCGGTTCTAAGAAGAATCAGTAAATCTCTTGATGAACCGGATGATAATAATCCCGGTTCTTCAACAAATTTTACTAATGCAACCCGCACAAAATTTGAATGGCTGAATAATATTACATTTATTCCTGATAATGTAATTACATTCGGATTAGAAACCGAACTTGAAAAAGCCAACACAGAATATGTTTCAATGAGTGAATGGGGACCTTTTGAAAGTGTTTTCCCTTCGCAACAAATGAGAACTAATTCTGCTTTTATTCAAAATCAATTAATTCTGGATGGTGGTTTTTCTGCAATTGCAGGAATACGATTTGACGATAACGAGAAATTCGGAAGTCATTCTACATATAAGTTAGGAACATCATTTTTTTACGACAAAACAAATACTAAACTAAAAGCCAATTACGGTACGGGATTCAAAGCACCGTCATTATTTTATCTGTTCGATCCGGCATTTGGTAACCCGGATTTGAAACCCGAAGAGAATACCGGTTGGGATTTGGGATTTGAACAATATTTCTTCGGAAGCGGATTTTCTTTCGGGGCAACTTACTTTTCGATGAAGTTCGAAAACATGTTCGGGTTCGATCTAAATTTTGTATCGATATATTTTAATGAAGCAAAAACCAACGGCGTTGAATCGTTCATAACTTACACATCAAATAATTTTTATGCGAACCTGACTTATACTTATACCGATGCAGTTGATTTAAGTAACAAATCGGAGCCAAAATTAATCCGCCGACCAAAAGATAAATTAACATTTTCACTTTCGTATAATCCTATTGAAAAACTCAATTTAAACACATCAATAAGATTTATCGGTGAACGTGAAGATGAAGATTTTTCTTCTTTCCCTTCGGCACGAGTTAAACTCGACAGTTATACTATTGTTGATTTTACAGTGAACTATAAATTAATTTCGAATCTGAAACTCTTCGGCAGAGTTGAAAATCTTTTTGATGCTGATTACGAAGAAGTACTTTTCTACGGAACACCGGGAAGAAGTTTTTATGCCGGTCTTGTTTTTGATTTGAGTTTTTGAGTAAAATAAAAATTCCCGCAATCTTTAAGCCCAACATATAGGATACATGATTGCGGGAATTTTATTCTTTATCGTATCAAAAGCATCTTCTGTG
>CAYLVF010000436.1:0-2529 GCA_964387045.1 uncultured Melioribacter sp.
TGGGAAGCAATGTTAATCCCGATGTATTTTATTATCGGTATTTGGGGCGGTGAACAGAGAATTTATGCCTCGATAAAATTCTTTATCTATACAATGTTCGGTAGTTTATTGATGCTGGTTGCTATAATTTGGTTGACGGTTGCCGCATCAAAATCAATCGGATCATATTCAACTAATTTGATTTTACTTTATCAGCAGGGACCGAACATAATGCTGGATATTCAGAAATGGTTATTCCTTGCATTCTTCTTTAGTTTTGCTATTAAAGTCCCATTATTCCCGCTTCATACATGGCTGCCTGATGCTCACGTTCAGGCTCCCACTGCCGGTTCTGTTATTCTTGCCGGAGTTCTTCTTAAAATGGGTACTTATGGCTTGATAAGATTTAACTTGCCGCTGTTCCCGCAATCAACTGTTGAATTTGCACCCTTCATATCAATACTTGCTATCATTGGTATAATTTATGGTGCATTGGTTGCGATGGTTCAAACCGACATGAAAAAATTAGTTGCTTATTCTTCCGTATCACACCTGGGGTTTGTGGTACTAGGCATATTCGCATTAACATTTGAATCTGTACAAGGTGCGGTAATTCAGATGGTAAACCACGGGCTATCTACCGGGGCACTCTTCCTTTTGGTTGGAATTATTTATGAAAGAACTCACAAAAGAGAAATTGCTTATTACGGAGGTATTGCAAAACTAGTTCCTCTATTTGCAATTGCATTAATGTTTGCTTCACTTTCATCTATCGGTTTACCCGGTTTGAATGGATTTATCGGTGAGTTTCTAATATTGCTCGGTGCTTTTCAATCACAAGTTTTAGATAGCTGGTGGTATGTAGTTTTTGCCGCAACCGGAGTAATCTTTGCTGCTGTTTATCTTTTATGGATGTATCAGCGAGTTGTTTTCGGAACTGTTACTAATGAAAAATTGAATACTGAACTTACAGATCTAAATGCTCGTGAAATTATTGTCCTAGTCCCGATTTTTATCTTCATAGTATGGATAGGAATTTATCCAACAACATTTTTGGATTTGAGTGATGCACCTGTAAGTGCAATTTTGGAACATGTAAAGAACTATACTTTTAATTTCCTGAATTAATGAAAAATAGATGCTAAAGAAATTTGTTTATTTGTTCTCATTCTTATTGGTTAGTACGCCAATATTCGCCTCCGAAGGCGATGGTGCTAGGCTTGTCCAATATTGGTATATCGTATTGCCTTTTGTTATTCTGTTATTGATGATAGCAACAGGTCCTTTATTCTATCATCATTTTTGGGAAAGACATTATCCCAAAGTTGCAGTTGTTCTAGGAATGATTACCGTACTCTTTTATTTGATAGTGCTTCACGATACAGAAAGTTTGGTTCATACATTAGCTGAGTACTTGTCGTTTATTGCATTATTGTCATCGCTGTTTGTTGCTTCAGGAGGGATACTTATTAAAGTTGACCGTAAAGCAACACCGGCTTTAAATGTTCTTATTTTATTGTTTGGAAGCGTTATTTCAAACGTTATCGGTACAACCGGTGCATCAATGTTACTGATTCGTCCTTTTATTAAAATCAATAAGGATAGAATCAAACCGTATCATATTGTGTTTTTTATTTTTTCGGTAAGTAATATTGGATGCGCACTTACACCTATTGGAGATCCTCCTCTATTTCTTGGATTTTTAAGAGGTGTTGAATTCTTCTGGGTTATCCAGCATGTTTGGTATATTTGGGCGCCTACTTTATTGGTCGTTCTGGGAATCTTCTTTGTTATTGATTCACTTAACAAATTGGGTTCAAACACAGAAAGCGAGTATACCGGGAAAATTCAGTTTAAGGGACTGAAAAATGTTTGGTTTCTAGCTATAATAATAATATCAGTTTTCCTAGACCCCGGGGTTGTCAGCTGGATTCCAAGTTTGTCCCCGCTGCCGTTTGGCATTAGAGAAATAATTATGTTCTCGGTAGTTTACTTCTCTTATAAAAAGGCGGATCAAGAGGCACTTAGAGGAAATGAATTTGATTTTGAACCGATACGGGAAGTTGCATATTTATTTGCAGGTTTATTTGCAACAATGATTCCTGCGCTTCAACTAATTGCTTATGAAGCAAATATTTTTGGAGATGAATTGGATGCCGGATTGTTTTTCTGGGCAACCGGATCGCTTTCGGCTTTCTTAGATAATGCTCCTACTTACTTGAATTTTCTAAGTGCTGAGATGGGGAAATTTTCTTTGGATGTTAACGATAAATCGGAAGTACTACTCTTTGAAATCGAACATCCGATTTATTTACAAGCTATTTCGGTCGCGGCTGTATTTTTTGGCGCGATGAGTTATATAGGTAATGCACCAAACTTTATGGTGAAGTCAATTAGCGAACGAGCAGGTATTCAGATGCCAAGCTTTTTCGGTTTTATGGTTAAATACTCGATTCCAATTTTATTACCGATCTTCATTCTTATTTGGTGGATTTTCTTTTACGGTAACGGATAAATTATGAGAACAATAGACGAAGTGTTGAAATCAAA
>CAYLVF010000437.1:0-2504 GCA_964387045.1 uncultured Melioribacter sp.
AGATGAAGATTATAAATATACTGAAGATACTACTCAAAATAAAACAACGAATCTTATTAAAATCAGCAAGCACAAACGAGACGTAGATGCAATTTTATTGAGAAAAGACAATCATTAAAACGCCGGCAAACATTACAAATGATCCAAGCAAACGTTCTTTTAGATTTGATTCATTAAGGAAAATATGACCGAGAAAAACCGAAATTACCCCTGACATTCTTTTCATTGCAACAACATAAGCGACGAGTGTAAGCGAAAGTGCATTCATATGAAAGAAAAAAGCTCCTGCAGTGAATATTGATACCATAAATAAGTTTTTCTTCCCTTTAATTATTTCTATTTTCCTAAATCTACCTTTTGATAATAGAATTAATGTTAACGAAACAAATATGATAATGTTCATGAAAATGATATGCTGATAAATCGAAGAATTTTGGATTGATATTTTATCTAAGTTTGCCGAGATGCTCCATATAAATGCTACTATAAACATGTGTCTCGTACCTTTATCAGACAAAAGTTTTTTGAAAGGTGCAAATATTCCGTTTGACCGTTGAGAGATATTTAATAAATACGAACCGACGACTACAAACAAAACTCCAACCAACCCGATTAGGTTTGGAAATTCACCAATAAATATCGGAGCGGTGATTAGTAAAAATAATGGTGTAAAACTAAGCATCGGCATAACAGAAGAAATATCGGATTCCGAGATTGCTTTCATATATAGAATTGCGGCTATTACATTTATTATCCCGCTTCCGAATACAGAGAGCCAAAACAGTTGATTGAATTTTAGGTCAATAAACAATAACAAAGGAACAAATACAATTATAGGAATAACATAATTACCCCAAGAGATAACAAGAGGGTCAATTGTTTTTGATGCACGTTTAATAAATAGACTTCTAATTCCTTCTGCAACCGGATTTAGAGAGGCATACAATACCCACATTATTTTTCCGCATATTCTGTTTCAATATTATCGAGAAGCATAAAATCATTTTTCTTATGCATCTTTTTTATTTGAAGATCTTTTTCGTCGTATTTACAAATTTTATTTATAGGACATATCCCACAACTAGGATTTTTCGGTTTACAGATTTCCCTTCCCAACCTTATTAGATTTGTATGAAATGAATGCGCAATTTTGGGCGGGAAGTTTTCGTTAAGCAACATGAAAGTTTTATCCGGTGTTTTCCCGCTAACAATTCCGATTCTGTTTACCGTCCTGTGAACATGTGTATCAACCGGACAGATATTTCTATCCATTGAAAATAAAAGAACACAGCTTGCGGTTTTAACCCCCACACCGTTATAATTTATCAATTTTTCAATTGCAGAATTCTCATCTAAATTTTTAAGATAATCCAAAGAAATTTTCTTCTGTTTTAATTGAACATCAGCTAAAAAGTTTTTAATTGCCGCTGACTTTTGTTTACCAAGTCCGGCTACTTTAATTACACTTTCGATTGAACTTCGTTTTGCTTCAGCCGCTTCTTCCCACGTAGGGTATTTTTCTTTTAGATTCTTAAACGCTTTATATGAATTGTTATCATTTGTATTTTGTGAAAGAATTGTTGCGATCAACATATCAACCGGATTGGGAAGTAATTTGTTTCTTGGTGGTATGCCGACTTTATCAATGAGTAATTTATTAACTTCTTTTATCAGTTTACTTTTTGCGTCCATATACTCTAGTATTTTATTTGTGAGATGAAACTTAAGTAAATGCTTACACTTTTTCGTCTGTGAAGGCAGTTAATCAAACCGCATAAAAAATATTTCTATGAATCCACAAATTAATATTTCAGAAAGTTTTTCATTTATAGTATTTTACAGCACTAAAAATCAACCGGGAATAACATGCCTACATTAATGGTAAGTGTATCGGGAATCAGAGGAATTGTCGGTGACGGATTAGACCCTCACACTTTAGTTAAATATACTCAAGCTTACGCCGACTTTTGCGGTAAAGGGAAAATTGTAATAGGAAGCGACGGCAGAATCTCCGGTGCAATGGTAAAAAATATTGTAACAGGTACTCTCCTAGCAAAAGGTAACGATGTTGTTGATTTAGGAGTTACGCCGACCCCAACTGTTTTATATAACATAAAAAAGTTTAATGCTGTCGGCGGAATAGTAATTTCGGCTAGTCATAATCCAAATGAATGGAATGCATTAAAATTATTGAATAGCGACGGTGAGTTTATGACTCCAGAACAAAACAAATTAATGCTAGAGTTATTAGATAATTCGAATACATACAAAAGATGGAATGAACTTGGTAATTTTGAAGTTTCCGAAGAAGGTTTAATCAACCATTTGAAAGAGGTTCTTTCATTAAAATATATTGATGTTTCTGCAATACGAAATCGTAGGTTCAAAGTTTTGCTGGATTGTGTAAACGGTGCAGGCAGTTATATTATGCCTCAGTTGTTGGAAGAATTAGGATGTGAAGTAATAAAAATTAATTGTGAAAAAAACGGAATCTTTCCCCGGTT
>CAYLVF010000438.1:0-2496 GCA_964387045.1 uncultured Melioribacter sp.
TTTTTTACTAACCTAAATAAGCTTTAAGAGCTTTACTTCGAGATGCATGACGCAATCGTTGTAAAGCTTTTTCTTTAATCTGCCGGACTCTCTCACGAGTAAGATTCAATCTCTCACCAATTTCTTCTAACGTAGCAGGATGTTCAGAGTTTAATCCGAAATATAATTTTACAACTTCAGCTTCTCTATCTGTCAGGGTTGATAGTGCGCGTTCAATATCGTTTTTTAATGATTCATCATTAAGTGCGTGATCCGGTTTGGGTTGCTCTTTATTTTCGAGCACATCAAGTAAACTGTTTTTACCATCATCGCTTTGAGAGAATGGAGCATCCATTGAAATGTGACGACCTGCCATTTGCATAGCTGCCGCAACTTCCTCAACATCCATATCCAATTCTTTAGCAATTTCTTCGGGACTTGCATTTCTTTCGTAATCTTGCTCAAGTTTACTAGCGGTTTTGCCAACTTTGGTTAATGCACCAACACGGTTTAACGGAAGCCTAACAATTCTGGATTGTTCAGCAATTGCTTGCATGATTGATTGACGAATCCACCAGACTGCATACGAAATAAATTTAAAGCCACGGGTTTCATCAAAACGTTTTCCGGCTTTAATTAAGCCTAAATTCCCTTCATTTATCAAATCGACTAATGGGAGTCCTTGATTTTGGTATTGTTTAGCAACACTAACAACGAATCGTAAATTTGCTTTTACTAATTTTTCGAGGGCTGATTCATCCCCCTTTTTAATTTTTATTGCTAGGTCAATCTCTTCATCGGGGGTTAATAAATCAACTTTTCCAATTTCTTGTAAGTACTGATCTAGGGATTTACTTTCTCTGTTAGTGAATTGCTTAGTAATTTTCAAGCTTCACCTCTCCAATTTAATGAGTTAGTGAAATAATTATTCTTTGTAATTTGGTTGAAACAATTTGATTTCTACCTTTGTTCCGAATATTTATTTTGAAGGATTTTCTGCGGAACTTCAAAAATTGCAAACATCAAATATAAGTAATTTTTTGCGTAAAATGAAACAGAAAATTTGAGTATTTTATTAATATTTTATCTTGTAAATTGATTTTTTAGCCGATTTTCGCCCTTCTCTGTTTTGGGATTAAAAGGTTACTTGACTTTGTTGGGCGAATTATTTTAATCAGATTATTAAGTTATTTATTTACATCGTCAAAATTAAAAATAAAACCCGCCTCTAGGACGGGTTCTTTCCCCAAAAAGAAGTGAGTTAGTTAACTGCTTCTTCTTTTAATAAAACATTTTCTATTGCATCTATTAATGCATCTTTAGGAAGTGCTCCTTGTGCCATTTGCGGCTGGACATCTTTTGGAATAAATAATAACGATGGAATACTTCTTATTCCGAATGCAGCAGCTAATTCTTGTTCTACCTCTGTATCAATTTTATATATGTGAATCTTTCCTGCATATTCCTCGGATAATTCTTCCAAGACAGGGGCAACCATTTTGCATGGTCCGCACCAGTCTGCGTAAAAATCAATTAAGGCAGGCAATTCACCTTTATATTTCCATTCTTTATTGTTTTCATAATCAAAAACTTTTTCGAGGAAAGTTTGTTTTGTTAAGTGCTCTGTCATCAATCCAACTCCATTATTTTTTGTGATTTTAAATGATTTGATGTAAGAAATCTAAAAAGGATTCAGTAGACTTGATGTAAATTATTTGACAATATCTTCCGGTGACAATTTTTCAAATACGAAGTTATCGCAGAGTTCCTTTGCTTTTTTTAATTGAGCTTTCGTTTTTACAGTCCACGCTAAAATCGGTATCCCGTAGTTTCTGTATAATTCCACGGGAAGATAAGGAAGATCATCAATATTATAATTGATAAAATCGGGTTTAGCAGTAAAATTGAGGGTTAGATTTCGAAGCATATATTTGTAATGTAACGGTACCGGCATTTCTTTGAAGCGGGATGATATCTGTCCTCTCAATACTTTTGGTGCATTTAATTTTAGCCACCGAACAGTGAGCGGGTTAAAGGACTGAAGCGCATACTCGCCTGAATAGTTCTGCAAATTCCGCAATACTGTTTCTTCAAAAATTCCGGGACGAGTAAAATTTTTGATTTCAATTAATAATGGAATTCTCCCATCTATCTCTTCCAATAATTCAGTAAAAATCGGAATTAACTCTGGAGTATTCAGTAGCGATAAATTTTTGATTTCGATTAATCTACATTTACTAACTATTTTATCGTTACCGGTCATACGTAATAAATTATCATCATGGAAAACGATTAACTTATTGTCGCGCGTAAGTTGCAGATCAATTTCTACAGGAAGTTCAAATTTAATTGCAGCATGAAATGCGGTATATGAGTTTTCCGGTATCTCAGTGCCGTCATGAAGTCCGCGATGTGAATTGGGTTTATATTTAAGCCAGTTCTATTTATACTGAATAATTGTTATAAATTTGGTATTTTATTCTTAACAATAATGTTTCTTCCTATGTTCAAGTTAAT
>CAYLVF010000439.1:0-2434 GCA_964387045.1 uncultured Melioribacter sp.
AAACTAGAAATATTCGGCTTCAAGTCGTTTGCAAATAAAACTCCAATTCACTTAACAAAGGGAATAACCGGCATAGTTGGTCCGAACGGATGCGGAAAAACAAACATTGTCGATGCCCTAAGATGGTGTCTTGGTGAGCAGAAATCGAGCACACTGCGAAGCGACAAAATGGAGAATGTCATATTCAACGGAACACGAAATAAAAAACCGCTGGGAATGGCGGAAGTATCTCTCAGTCTTGTAAATGATAAAGGAATTTTACCCACTGAATATTCTGAAGTAACAATTACTCGTAGAATATTTCGTTCAGGCGAAAGCGAATATCTTCTCAACAAAAACATATGCAGGCTCAAAGACATTACAAATCTCTTTATGGATACCGGGATGGGTACAAATGCCTATTCGGTTATTGAATTAAAGATGGTTGAAACAATTCTAAGTAACAAAGCCGAAGAACGCAGAAGAATGTTTGAAGAAGCTGCCGGCGTCAACAAATATAAATTAAGAAGAAGACTTGCTCTTAAAAAATTAGACGAGGTAAAATCTGATCTCACTCGTGTAAATGATATTGTTTCCGAGGTTGAAAAAACCGTACGCTCTTTGGAACGACAAGCTAAAAGAGCTGATAAGTATAATCAAATTCAATCCTTGCTTCGTGAGAAAGAGGTTGATTTAGCCGAACGCGAATGGGCTTTGTATACAAGAAATAAAAACAATGCACTAGAAAAAATATCTCTGCAAAATGAACGCAAAGGTGTTGTCGATTCGGAAATAAGAAGAATTGAAACGGAGCTTCTTAAGTTCAGAACGCAAATTGAAGAAATTGAAAAAAGATTACGCGATAAACGTTACCAAATCAGGCAACAAAATGATAAGATCCATGAATCACAAAAAATAATTTCTGTTGCCGAAGAAAGATTAAACTCATTTGAAACTAATCTACTTCGATATCATGAAGAATTAGAAGACTATAAAGCACAGCTTAATACTGCCGAATCACAAATTGAATCAAACCGCTCTAAATTAAGTGAAATTGATATAGAAATTGAGAAGAAAAAAGATGAGCTGAAAAAATTTGCGTCTGATATAGAATTAAAACGGGAAAAACTCGAATCTCGCAGAAATGTACTAAGCGAAAAAAGAGAAGAAGTTCTTAACAAGTTCCGTGATCTTACTGCTAAAGAAAATCAATTGGATAATTTTAATGAAGCGCGCTCAAATATCGATCGTTCCATTCAAAAGTTGAATGAGAAAATCCAATCGATAACGAATAATATTGCTAAGACTGTTGGATTTTTAGAAGAACTTCAGAACGAAAAGGATGTAGCAGAAAATAAATTGAGAGTTTCTGAAAAAGAATACTCGGAAAAACAGGCACAAAAAGAAAAACTCGAAAAAGAATTAAACGAACTCCGCTCAAACGAAGCTGAGATAAAATCGGCGATTCATATTCTTCGTGATAAAATTGACTTTATAAATACGCTCATCACTAATCTCGAAGGAATCTCGCAAGGATCAAAAGTCCTTTTGGAAAGCGAGGGATGGACGGAAAGAGAAAAACAAATTTTTGCCGATGTTGGAACAACAGAAGAAAATTTCAAATATGCACTTGAAGCCGCGCTTAAACCTGTATTAAATAATCTACTTCTCGAAAGCACGGTAGAATTAAAAAATGCTGTTGACTACTTAAAGAAAAATGATCTTGGCAAAGCATCGTTTTTTATTCTTGAGAATATTAGAACTCAGCAGAATGGGTTAATAGGGCAGCTTAAAAACTTTTCACTAAAGAGAAAAAGAAAACAGCTCGCAAGAGAAGAGGGTTTTGTTGACTGGGCAGCCAACCAAGTTAAAACCGACGATAAATGGAAACCATATTTTAATAAAGTATTAGCTGATTCTGTAATTGTAAAAGATTTGGAAACTGCAGTAAGATTGAGTAAGAAATACAATTATTTCAGTTTTACAACGTTAGAAGGCGATCAAGTACAGCTTGACGGAATTATTTATGCCGGTTCCCTGCCGAAGATTGACGATTCAATTTTTGGTCGTAAACAAATGCTGGAAGAACTTAAAAAAGAATTTCCAAAATTAGAAGCTGAACTGCAGAATGTACATAAGAAAATTGATCAAAAAGAAAATGAAATTTCTTCAATCAATCTTAAATCGTTTTCGGAACGTGGAAAGTTTTTACTGAATGATATTTCCAACATTGAAAAACAAATTGCACAATTAGAATTTGAAAATAAAAAAGCTTCGGAAGAAATTGATAAATCACAAGATGAAATTCAAGAGCTTGTTGGTAAATCAAATAGGTTAGATAACGAGATTAATGACTTGAATCTTCAGTTAAATGAAAAACGTGAAGAAAAGAAAAAAGAAGATCTTCATCTTAAAGATTTAGAATCGGAAGTTGCAACTCTTGATCATGAATATC
>CAYLVF010000440.1:0-2429 GCA_964387045.1 uncultured Melioribacter sp.
GATTCCCTTGAATTACTTTGGAATAAAAGTACTACGGGAAGTTTCTCAAACAATTCTGTTGTGATTGAAGGACAATATGTTTTTACATCAGACCTTGCAGGCAACATTTTTTGTTTTGATACTGATGAAGGAAAGGTTGTCGGTGCCGATAAAGGTAAGGGCGAAATTGCTGTAGCTCCCATACTTAATTATGGAATTATGTTTTATATAATCACCGTTACAAGTAAACCTCATTCTTTATTAATAAGTTATGATATTAGGAAAGGTGAAAGATTAAAAGAAATCGAAATAGAAGGTCGAGTCGGTAATGAAATGATTAAACTGGAAGATTCATTTGTCTTTGTTTCAGATAACGGAATTGTTTACAAGTATAATTATTTAATGCAAATGATTTGGGAGCTGGATATCAAAAGTAAAGTAGCCTCTTCTCCTGCAGCATCGGGAAACAGACTTTACTTAGTTACTTATGCGGGAGGTTTTGCCTGTATTAATTTGGAGAAGGGTAGTGTTATCTATAAAGAAAGTCTATACAGTAACTTTGAATCTACCATAGTTGTAACTGATAAATATGGTTTTATAGGCGATGAAAAAGGAACACTTTTCGCAATTAATCTAAAAGATGGAAGCATTAAATGGACATCGGAAACGAACACCAAAATTAAGGCACCACCTATTCATAATAACAAATTAATTTACTCTGCAAATTTAGGTGGTTCCATTTATGCATTAGATATTGAAACCGGCGAAAATATGTGGACATATTTTTCCGATGGTCTATTCAATGCACCGGCAGCATTATTTAATAATATTTTAATTCAACCTGATGTTAACCGGAAATTGTTGTTTATAAATCCGCTTACAGGTCAATTAATAAAAACAATTGATTATGATACACGTGTTAAAATTCATCCGACTTATTTTAATAATATTCTTTACATCGGCATTGATAGAGGTGAATTATTAGCGTATAAACTATTATTTGAATAACAATGAGTTTCTACAAAATAAAAATACTTGCTTTGATATTTATATTAGTTATCGGTGCACTTGCTCAAGATGATTGTAAGTCCACTGTAACGATTATTACAAATAATGAAGCAGCAAATATTTTTGTGAATGATAGTTTGGTCGCCGTCGGAAACGCAACATTGGAAATGAAACCCGGCTATTATGAAATTGTAATTATGGAATCAATTTCTAAATGGGGAAGCGAAGTCATTAAGGATTCCTTGACTATAACAGAATGCAATGAGTCAATTGAATTAACAAATAATTTCCGGGATAGAACTTTGATAAATTCCGTGCCGGATGCTGCAGTTATTTACAAAGATACATTAATCGGTTACACACCGATTTTAATCCCTCTGAAATATGAAAACCTATCACTTGAGAAAACAAATTATCAGAGAAAAAATATTTCATTACCACTGGTTACACGATCGCAAAGAATAACACTTGATTATATAGGTAAAGAAAATAAACAACCGTTTATCGAAACAACCTTATTCAAAGTACTGATTGGGAGTGCATTGGTTTTAGGCTCAACTGCCGCTTATTTTAAATTAGAGGCTGATAAAAATTTCGATAAATATACCGAAACTCGTAACAGAGAATATTTAGATCAGACCGATAAATTTGATCTTTACAGCGGTTTAGCTTTCGGGGCACTGCAATTAAATCTTGGTGCGTTATTGTATAATTTTCTTTTTGAATAAGTTAACATGAGATTTTTTATTCTTAGGATTGCCTTTTCAACATCTTCAACAAACCTTGATAAGTGATCCCGAGATGTTCTGCTGTTTTGGACTTATTGCCTTTATACTTTTTCAACGCTCTATCAATCAACCCTGTTTTAGCATTTTCAAGTTCTTTCATAGTCCCAAGTGTAAATTTATAAGTATCTTTTTGTCTACCTTTTAAAGAAAAATATTACTTCAAAAGCTTACTCGCCGCCAATGCTCGAGTATACCTAGTACTTATAGCCAAAACATGAATAGAAAGAATGGTGAAAATTTATAAAATCATGAACCTTTAGTTATTTACTTTTTCAAAAATTTTGTTTAAACTCGTAACAAGATTAATGAATCTTATTAATCCAACCTCTGATTTCTAACTGTGGTACTAATGATTATGAATGATAGTATTCTACGGGTTCTAAATAACTAATTTGTAACTAACCCGGTTGCATTAAATGAAGCGTATCATTTTCATTTTTCTAATTCTAATCAACTCTCTGATTTTTTCGCAGCACCTTATCTATAGTCGAAATAATAATAGACAGCCACTTGAAATATATTCTTATAAACTCTCACCGCAATTAATCAATCTTAGTTATTTATCAATTAATGGTATCGATAGTTTAATTGCATCGGATTATTCTGGCGGAAAGTTAATTTACGATTTACAGTCGATAATGGAAAAATAATACT
>CAYLVF010000441.1:0-1282 GCA_964387045.1 uncultured Melioribacter sp.
TCTCTGCCTAAGAAAATGTTTTCGGCAACTGTTAAGTGCGGAATGAGATTCAGCTCTTGATAAATTACACCTATCCCTAATTCCTGTGCGTGTTTTGGATTTTTAATTTCAACTTTCTCACCGCTTAAAAATATTTCACCGGAATCTTTCGAGTAAGCGCCGCTTAAAATTTTTACAAGTGTTGATTTACCCGCACCGTTTTCACCAAGCAGAATATGGACTTCACCGGTTTTCACTTCAAGCGATACTTTGTTGAGTGCAACAACACCGGGAAATTCTTTCGTAATATCATTTAGTTTTAATATTACATCATCTTGCATAAGAGCCAATCAAATAGTTTTAAACTTACGTTTAATCTTTAAACAATTTTCTCAAATGAGCAATATTATTAGCCGCAGCGCTACCGGCATCAGGTAATGGTAAAATTTCAGCTGAAACGAATCCATTGTAATTAATATGCTTTAGTGTTTTGAATACTTCTTGAAAATCAATATGACCTGCACCTGGATACCATCTGTTGGAATCAGCTGCATGGAAGTGAAATATTTTTCCCTTTGCAAGCTTAATACTTTCAAAAATATCCGGTTCTTCAATATTCATATGGAAAGTATCCAGCAGCAGTCCAACATTCGATTTACCCAATTCTTCAATAAATTCGAGTGTTTCCGCAACTGTATTTAATAAATTTGTTTCGTACCGGTTTATAGGCTCGATTACTATTTTTACATTTTCATCAAAGGAAGCGCATTCGTCAAATGCATAGAGCATATTTTTATATGCTTTATCTCTATCCTCACCTTTACCTACGATCCCGCGAACCAATCCAATTATTACAACAGCATTAAAATTCTTGGCAAAGGTAATCTGATTCTTAATTCTCTCAATTGCTTTCTGTCTAATTAATGGAACAGAATGTGTAAATGAAAGTCCTTCTTCCCCAAAAGCCTGACCGGTTCCTATTGCTGGAACCGGCAGGTTGTATGAATTTAGTATTGATTGGATTTGTTCAATATCTACTTCTTTTGGATTACGTACTGCCAATTCAACTCCATCGTAACCGAGCTTTTTAATTTGTTTAATATTCTCCTCAATATCACCTGTATATGCCAGGGCAGAAAAAGAAGCTGGCTGAGTTGAAAGGACAATACTTAACTTCATAATTATAACCCCATTTTATTTATCGAATAAATCGGTCGCCAACCTTCAGTAAACGGCTCTTTCATATAAGGTTCCATTTCCTTTGTTGTTCGCATTGTTGTGTTTTCGTTTGGCGGACCCTTAC
>CAYLVF010000441.1:1292-2418 GCA_964387045.1 uncultured Melioribacter sp.
ACCTGATGGGAATGCTTCATGTATTTCATCATGTACTAATGTTAAGTAAGATAAAATTGCAGCAATAGTTCTTTTGGCTTTTTGTGCCGTGCCTATTGTTGGTCTGCCTACAACACCTTCAGGAATTGAACCTAATTCAGTTGGGAAATGACCCTGCCCTTCAGACCAACGTGATGGCCTGCCAAACGGATCAACAGCTTTATCGAAGTGACCGTCCGGAAGATAAGCCGGAACTTCGGTTTCTTCAGCATAACTCATTTCAACAAGTTCGTTAGCCAGTAAAAGAAGTACTGATGTTTCAGCTTCATCGGCGTGAACAAAGTTATCATCCCAATCACCGCCTCTGTCTTTTGTGCGGAAAAATTCTCTTACAGAGCGATGCCAATCAAGTGTTCTGAAGATGCCGGGCAAATTCCAAGTTTTCTGAAGTTCTTGAATTGCAGCTTCAAGAAGCCATGAGTGACCGTGATTATTTACGAGAATAATTTTTCTAAAACCGTCATTCCAGAAACCAACCATTACATCAATTAAAATTTTCTTTACAACTTCATCTTCAAGATGAATTGTCCCCGGCATACCAACATGGTGATGAGGATGACCGCCGAAGTTGAGTGGAGTCCACGTTAAATTACAAGGTGCGCCTTTTTTCGCTGTGTATCGTCGAACACCTTCCAAGATTTGCGTTACCATTAACGTATCTAGAGCCGTTACGGTATGTAAACCATGCAGCTCGGTACAACCGATTGGAATAAATAGAACATCATTCTTCTTTCTGTTTTCAACAACGTCCTTACGAATTGTTGTTTGGATATAACTTCCTTTCTTAGCCAATTCGGATGGACTCGGGATTTCATAATCGGCAAGAATTTTGTCGATTTCTTCATCGCTTGCATCCCATATTTTTTTCTTTAATCTGCCAACACTGGTATCTTCGAAAAGGATATCTCCTCTATCAGCTTTAATCCATTTAGGCATAACAGCCTCCTATATTTATTTTAGGTTATTCAAAATTTGTTATTGTTATTTTCACATCATCTCTGTCGGTCTGTAATTTTTTCAAATTTTCTTCAACTTCATCCAATGAAATTGTTTTTGTAATCATCGGTGAAACATCCATACCGGTAGA
>CAYLVF010000442.1:0-2413 GCA_964387045.1 uncultured Melioribacter sp.
CGATGTAAATTTGTAATCGGTACTTCGGCAGTCGGAATTGTAAATAAATCATCTTTTTCTGCTAAGTACATATCTTCTTCAAGTTTTGGTAATTGTCCGGTACCGAACATTGATTCTCGGTTTACTAAAAGTGGAGGTATCACTTCTGTGTAACCGTGATCTTTGATGTGATAATCAAGCATAAAATTTATCAAAGCTCTTTCCAGCTGAGCACCTTTACCCAAATATACCGGGAAACCTGAACCTGTTATTTTTGCACCTCTTTCGAAATCGAGTATTTTTAACTTTTTCCCGAGTTCAGTATGATCTAAAACTTTTTCTTCATTTTCAAAAGCAAATCCATCGGGAAGCCATTGTCGTACTTCAACATTATCTTCTGCGGATTTACCGATTGGTACAGTTTCATTGGGTAAGTTTGGTATCCAAATTAATAGGTTGTGTAACTGTTCTTCGACTTCTGATAAATTTTTATCGAGATCGGCTATCATATCACCGACTCTTTTCATTTCAGAAATTTGTGCAGATGCATCTCCGCCTGTTTTTTTAATTTGTCCAATTTGCTGAGATGCTGAATTTCTTTGTGCTTTTAAATCCTCAACTTGTGCAATAAAGCTTCTTCTTTTTTCATCCAATTCAATTACTTGATCAACAGTATCTTTTTCATTTTTGTTTATAATCCCTTTCTTTACTAATTCAGGATTTTCTCTAATGAACTTGATGTCTAACATTCAATTTCTCCTTACAAATTCCCTTATAGGAACGCAGATTATTATGATCTTTATGATCTTTTATGATTTTTATACTCAGCAGTTAATACTCTTCTTTTAAATTCAGGTTTCTTTCCGAAATTCAAAAGCAATCCCACTTCAATATCGGTAGCTTTCAAATAATTTACTAATTGCA
The DNA here is from genome assembly GCA_964387045.1 of uncultured Melioribacter sp. Lineage (GTDB taxonomy): Bacteria > Bacteroidota > Ignavibacteria > Ignavibacteriales > Melioribacteraceae > SURF-28. The sequence goes on from CAYLVF010000442.1 coordinate 904, forward strand.
TCTCGTTTTCTATTACTAAACTTTCTGCCGCTTTCAACTCAACAATAACTTTTTCTTCAACTATAATGTCTGCAAAGTAAGACCCAATTTCATCATTATAATAATATACTTTAAGCGGCTTTTGATTTTCACATTTTAAACCCATTTTCCGCAATTCTATCATCATAGCATTTTCATAGACCTTCTCTAAAAATCCATAACCCAAATAATTATAAACTATAAAGAAGGCTTTAATAATTTTTTCTGTTATATCCGAATGAAGATAATTATTATTCATAAGCTTTATCCTAACAAATCATAACGATCATAAAAATCAGTGTTCCTATTCCCTACTTAACAACTATGTTATAGATTTTATTCTTTACGTAAATCTCTTTTACGATTGCTTTGCCGTTTGTGTGTTTAGTTACTTTCTCCTCGGAGAAAACTTTTTCTTTTACGAAACCTTCATCACTGTCGACCGGGACATCAATTGCAGCGCGGAGTTTACCGTTAACTTGAACAGCAATAGTAACTTTATCAACGACCAGTGCATTTTTGTCAGGAATAAACCAACCACTATTTTCAAAAATAGATTCCTTATGACCAAGTATACTCCAGCACTCTTCACTAAAATGAGGGGCGAGAGGTGCTAGCATTACAGATAATCTTTCAAGTGCATAGGTCTGGATATCATTTGCACATTGGCTTAAATTCTTGTGAAGTTCATTCGTTAATTCCATTAATACAGCAACAGCAGTATTAAAACGAAGATGTTCAACTTCTTCGGAAAATTTATTTATAGATTGATTCACTTTTTGATAAACGGATTTTTCAACTTCATCTAAATCACTAAGATTATAGTTTTCTTTCGTTGGATATTTATCAGCAAATCCTTCTCTATCTTTTACCAACAGATATACTTTTTGAACGAATCTATCGACACCAATAATTCCTTTATCACTCCAATCACCGCCGAGATCATAGGGACCCATGAACATTAGGTACATTCTAAAAACATCAGATCCGTATTGTTCAATAAATGAATTCGGATTTACAACATTTCCTTTTGACTTAGACATCTTAGCACCGTTATTTGTGATCGTCCCTTGATGACGAAGTTTAGTAAAAGGTTCATCTGTATTTACTAATCCGATATCGCGCAAAAATTTATGAACAAATCTCGCATAGAGTAAGTGCATAGTTGAATGTTCTGCACCGCCGACGTACATATCAACCGGTTCCCAATTTTTTGCAATATCGGGATCAAACATTCCTTGCATGTATTTAGGATTGAGAAAACGTAAATAATACCATGATGAATCAACAAAAGTATCCATTGTATCGACATCGCGCTTTGCCGGTGCGCCGCATTTGGGACACGTAGTATTTACAAAATGTTCGTTCTTTGCAAGTGGTGAACCGCCATCCGGTTTAAACTCGACATCATAAGGTAATTCAATAGGAAGTTGATCTTCGGGAACAGGTACTTCACCGCAATTATCACAATATACAATTGGAATCGGTGTAC
>CAYLVF010000443.1:0-2403 GCA_964387045.1 uncultured Melioribacter sp.
AGAACGGCTTACTGCCACAACCCTAAGATCTTGATCAAGAGCTAGTAGGGGTTCTCGTACTGTATTGATTAAATTTTCAGCGAATTCACTCGACTCATCTGCCGAAATTTTTATAACTGCCAATTCTTTGCGTGTTTTTTCGAGACCGGCTTCTATCTCTTTTCGATCAGTAATGTCTTCAATAGCAAGAAGAATAATTTTCTCTTTGCCAATTGCCCTCTCAATTTGGCGGGCATTTAAAAGCATAGTACGTCTTCCGATTGTAGAAAAGTCATGTTCAACTTCATAATTATCGAATGTTGTTTTCTCGGGGAGTATTGTCTCTAATAATTCTCTCAGTTTCGGAATATTCCATTGCCGATTCCCAAGATCATAAATTAGTTGTCCGATTGTTTCTTCAGCACTAACTTTAAAGAAATCAAAAAATGATCTGCTGGCTTTAACAACTCTTAACTCTTCATCTATTAAAAGTAAAGGTTCACGGACAGTGTTGAATATTTTCTCGGCGATGTCAATTTCTTTTTCTGTGGATTTAAATTTTAAGTGGTATGTACTGTTAACCGCTTTATTTCTATTATTTTTTTTAATATTTGCCATATTTGTTAGACCTACCTAACATAATATGCATCTATCCTATATTGAAGTTCAATCGAGCGAAGGGATGAAAAAGGAACTACTTCTTTGCAGTAAGTCTGGTTATAAAACCTCTATAATAATTGTGTGATTGAATAAGAGTATTGGAAAACTTCACCTAACCAAAGTGATACTAATATAGAATCATCCGGGACAAGAAAAATAAATATATCCGTTCGCAGCAAAACTATAATTACGGATAATCCCTTTTTGTTAGAACGATGAAATCTCGATAGGGGAGTTTATAATTTTTATCGGCGACTTCAATCATAACGGTTTGCTTATCTTCTTTTACAATTGTAGCTACTTCTCCGCGATTGAATTTGTATTCTTTTTCTAAAGGAATATAATCTTGTCTAAAGATTCTTTTCTTTTTCATAATTTCTCCTTTCTGATAATTTAATAGACGGCATAATGGATGTCATTTATTGTAAAATTAGAAATAGGATTTTTTGAAGAAAATAATTCGATAGCATGAAAAGGGAACTATATCATTTGATTGAGTTCCCACAATAATTGTTGTATAAGTTTTCATCATGCTTGAATAAAATTAGTTGCTAACGCTGAGCTTGGAATAGCGTTAATTTATCTACGAATTTTTTAACTAGTATTTTTTCGGCTAACTCCAATTGATCTTGATCAACTATTAAACGAACTGCATCAGGCTCAATTTGCCACGGTTTAACTATAAAATTCTCACTCCTTCGAATACTAGTTTCAATTCCTGCATTTAGGAGATCTCTTCTTGCAACATTAGCGTAAAACGCATTTTCAAATTCACCGACTACTACTTTATTAGTTCCCATTTTTATGCCTCATAATATTCAAAGAGATTTTTCTTGAGAATCAAACTTTCTTTAGAAATCTCTTTTGAGTTCCTTGACTAAATCTCTAAGACCCGGGTACAGAACTATTGTACAAGCTATAACTGCAGCCGTCAAGAGAACTAAAATAATTATACCAACTTCAAAACTACCCATCTCGTTTACTTACCTTTCGAATTTAATGGCTAACTACCTTTTCAATAAACGATTACTTTCTTTTATGAAGAAACTATTAATTAAAGCATACCTTTTTCGGCAGCGTCTTTAAGGTCTTCATTGGCAAAAATTGCAATTTCAACTCTTCTGTTCAATTGTTTTCCACTTGGAGTATCATTAGATGCAATAGGTTCAAGTTCACCAAGTCCAATAACACTGAATCTTGAAGAAGCAACGCCTTGTGATGCCATATATTGAGAAACTGAATTTGCTCTGCTTTCCGATAATGTTTGGTTATATTCTTCCGAGCCATCGGAATCCGTATGCCCTGTAATTAGAATATTTGTATCGGGATACTTGTTTAATATAGTTGCAAGATTAGTGATGTTTGATTTTGCTTGGTACTCTAGTGTTGAAGAATTTGTAGCGAAGAGTATCCCCGAATCGAACGTAATCTTAATTCCTTCTCCGACACGTTCGATGGTTGCGCCTTCAATATCCTTTTCCATTTCTTCGGCTTGATTATCCATATAATTACCGATTAGCGCACCTGCTGTACCGCCGACCACTGCACCAATAATTGCACCTAGAGCCGTGTTGTCGTACTGACTTCCAATTACACCGCCAACGACTCCGCCGGCAACTCCACCTATTGCTCCGCCTTTAACCGCATTACTAGCCGAACATCCATAAATAAAAATTGCACCGGCTAATGCAGTAACTAAAAACAATGTTTTAAATGATTTCATTTTACTTCTCCGATCTTTTTATTGCTGCTTTGAATAATAAT
>CAYLVF010000444.1:0-2393 GCA_964387045.1 uncultured Melioribacter sp.
ATTCAAGAAAGTAAGTGGTTTAATAAAACTAAATATGATATTAGGCTTGCTAGCTATACTAATCGGTGCACAATGAAAGAATTTGATAGATCATTCTACAATAAAGAAACGAAAATTATTTGCGGTGTTGATGAAGCCGGGCGAGGTCCTTTAGCCGGACCGGTTGTTGCCGCAGCAGTAATCTTCGATAAATCTACTATTATCAACGGAATTAATGACTCGAAAAAATTAAACGAGAATACCCGCGAAGAACTTTTTAACTTAATAATAAACAACTCACAAAGCTATGGAATAGGAATTATCGATCACAATAAAATTGATGAGATAAACATTCTTAATGCATCTCTTCTTGCGATGAAAATTGCGGTAGAAAAATTAAGTATCTCTCCCGACTTAATATTAATCGACGGTAATAAATCCTTCACATCAAACGGTAACACAAAAACAATAGTAAAAGGTGATACAAAATCATTTTCAATTGCCGCTGCATCAATAATTGCAAAAGTTACTCGCGATAGAATTATGAAAGATAATGCAAAACTTTATCCTGTTTATTCTTGGCATACAAACAAAGGATACCCGACCAAAGCTCATATCCAAGCAATTCATGATTTCAGTTCATGTGAACTTCACAGGAAAACATTTTTGAAAAAAATTCTCAATCAAGAATATCAAATTAATTTTCAGGCAGTTAAATAATGCCTCATCAAAAACAAAAAGCCGGTAATTACGGAGAAAACCTTGCCGTTAAGTTTCTAAAACAAAACGGTTATGAAATCATTGAACAAAATTACCGGTTCGGTCATGGCGAAGTAGATATTGTCGCAAAAGAAAGAGATATCTTAGTTTTTGTAGAAGTAAAATACAGAAACAATTTGGAATTCGGTCCGCCCGAGTTGGCAATCACAAAATCAAAGCAAAAACAAGTACGCAAAATTGCCGAAATGTTCATTTCTCAAAGAGGAAAAGAAATGGATTTTGAAAGATCACGAATTGATGTTATTGCAATATTGAAATTACCGAATGAAGAACCTAGGATTAACCATATTGTTAATGCATTTTGAAAAGAGATGGAATCTTCTTTTTATTAAGTAATTTATTTCTCTTTTATTTTTTATTTTAGAACAATAAAACTCCGGCAAAAAAAACAATTTATGAATCTTCCGCAATTAAATTTCAATAAACGAGCAACGGCATCCGAAATTATTTTTAATTTCTTTGCATCAATCGGTGGGTTAACCATCTTCGTTATTGAATTCTTCAAACAGGTCCTGATTCCCCCATACGAAATAGCCGAAGTTAAAAAACATATGGATGAGCTTGGAGTTAAAACATTCCCGATTGTAAGCGTAACCGGACTAATAATCGGTTTAGTGTTAGCTTTACAAAGCTGGCCTGTACTTGCCCGTTTTGGTGCCACCGATTTTTTACCGGCGATGGTTTCACTTTCTGTTGTTCGTGAGCTTGGTCCTGTTATAACAGCATTAATTTTTGCCGGAAGAGTCAGTTCCGGTATCGGTGCAGAACTTGGATCAATGAGAGTTACGGAACAGATTGATGCAATGGAAGTTTCTGCTATTAATCCTTTTAAATACCTTGTTGTTACTCGCGTTGTTGCTACTACAATGATACTCCCGATACTTACAGTCTATGTAGTATTTATCGCTATAATCGGTGGTTACATTGCTGTTATAATTGCCGAAAGTATGAGCTTTACCTATTATCAAAATGCCGTAATTAATGCAATTGAATTCGGCGATTTTATTCCCGGTATTGCTAAGACTTTTGTGTTCGGATTCATAGTTGGAATTGTTGGTTCTTTCAAAGGTTTCACCGCTGAAGGTGGAACCGAAGGTGTTGGACGGGCTTCGACTACCGCGGTTGTTATGGCTTCACTACTAATTCTAATTTTCGATATGATTCTTGTAAAAATTACGATGTGGTTATGGCCGACTCTAGGTTAATCAGAATTGAAAATCTCACTAAACGTTTCGGTGATTTAGTTGTTTTAAATGATATCTCACTACACGTTGATTACGGTGAAAACTTTGTTGTATTCGGACAGAGCGGAACCGGGAAAAGCGTCCTCTTAAAATGTATCATCGGTTTAATGAAACCTGAAACAGGTAAAATTTTCATCAAAGACAAAAATGTGATCGAATTAAAGAAGAAAGAATTGAATAAGATTCGTAAGAACATCGGCTTCCTGTTTCAAGGTGCAGCTTTATACGACTCGATGACAGTGAGAGAAAATTTAGAGTTTACCCTGAAGAAAAATTTTAATTTCACTCAAAAGGAAATTGATGAGAAAGTCATAAATGCGTTGGAGCATGTTTCGCTTGAAGAAGCAATTGACAAAATGCCTTCGGAACTTTCCGGGGGAATGAAAAAAC
>CAYLVF010000445.1:0-2390 GCA_964387045.1 uncultured Melioribacter sp.
TGCATGCAAGATTGGAAATGATAAAAATAAAAATATGATCGGTTTTCATATCGGTGCCGGAAAACCACCAAATAGATGGTCGTTAGAAAAATTTATAAAGATTATTGAGAAGTTAAACGAAGATTACAATTCGGTATTTTACATAACCGGCAGCAGCAGTGATAACGAAGAAATAAATTATGTAAAAGATAAACTTCAGGTTGAAATCGGTTACTTTATAAATAAAAGCATACCGGAAGTTGCGGCTTTAATTTCAATTTCGGATTTGTTTATTACTAACGATACAGGTGTAATGCATGTTGCAGGTGCAACCGAAACTCCGCAGATTTCCATTTTTGGTCCAACAAATCCTTTCAATTGGGCACCGCTTGGTCCGAATAAATTTTTCATTCGTAAATCTGATTTGATAGATGATGTAACCGTAAGCGACGTGTTTGATTTATGCAAGCTGTTATTAGGTAATAAGAATATTAAAGGAACCGGTGATGTTAACCAATAAAAATTTTGCCGCGATAGATATCGGTACTAACTCTGTTCACTTAATTGTTGTTAAACTTTTGGAACACGGCAACTTCGAAATTATTGACAGGGAAAAAGAAGTTATTCGTTTGGGTGAAGGATTTTCCGGTGACATCAAAAAATTATCGGATGACGCGATTGAAAGGGCAGTAAATGCAATCGGTAGATTCAAACAAATTGCGGATTTACACAAAGCAAAAGTTAGAGCCGTTGCTACTAGTGCCGTTCGTGAATCACTTAACAAGAACGATTTTATTGAACAAGTTCATATACAAACCGGTATCGATGTTGAAGTAATATCCGGTCAAGAAGAAGCCCGTTTGATTTATCTAGGTATGTTAAGAGCAGTACCCATTTACGAAAAACGTGCGCTTTGTGTTGATATTGGCGGCGGTAGTACCGAATTGATTATTGGTGTAAACGGTAAAATAGAATTTTCACGAAGCGTTAAAATCGGTGCGGTAAGATTAACACAAAAATTTTTCCCGGATGGTAAAATTTCCAAATCTGCAATTAAAGAATGTAAAAAATGGGTTGAAGGCGAAATATTTCATGTAACCAATTATGCATCTAAATACGGCTTTGAAATCTGTGTAGGTTCTTCCGGTACAATTCAATCTGCAGGTTATATTCTATCTGAAATGACTAACAGAGAAGTTACACCCAATAGGATTCTAAATAATTTTGAGTTTACAAAGGATGAATTAAGTAAAGTCGTTGATTTAATCCTCGGGGCAAAAACTATTTCTGATAGAAAAAAGATAAAAGGAATGGATACCAAACGAGCCGATATTTTTCCGGCTGGAGTAATTATTCTACAAACAATTTTCGAACAGTTAAAAATTAATAAACTTATTATCTCCGAATATGCTTTACGCGAGGGGATTGTTGTTGATACTTTGCAAAACTTAAACATTGAGCAGCATCGTCCAAGGTTAAGTGATATTAGGTATGAAAGTGTACTTCAGCTCGCAAAGACTTGTTACTTCGATAGTAATCATTGTTTCCATGTTTCAAATCTTGCTTCTAAATTATTTGACGATTTGGAAGAATTACACAAATTGGATAACTCAACAAGAGAATATCTCATCGCAGCTACTTTGCTTCATGATATAGGTCATCACATTTCACATAATCAACATCATAAACACAGCAACTATATTATACGCAACAGCGAGCTGATGGGATTTAACGAAACCGAAATAAATATAATTGCAAACATTGCTCGTTACCATAGAAAGAGTCATCCTAAACAAAAACATCCCGAATTTGCTTCTCTCTCATCGGCAAATCAAATAATTGTAAAAAAGCTCTCAGCAATTTTACGCGTAGCCGATGCATTAGACCGTTCTCATCAACAAAAAGTCGGAAGCTTATCAACTAACCTTGATAACAGTACTGTAACAATATCTTTAAAAACAAATAAAGTCCCAATCGATATAGAGCTTTGGAACTTAGGAAGAAGACAAAAATTATTTGAAGATGTATTTGGGAAGAAGCTGGTGATTAGCATAAAATAGATTTTTAAACTTGATAAAAAATAATCTTTTGTTTGTCTAATAAAAATATATGTCATGTCTCATATTTATTCTTTCGGATGTAAATAGCCTAAAGAAAAACTTTTGCTTTTATACCCCCCTGTCTTTATATTTGAAAATTCATATTCAAGGAATGTTTCAGATAATTTATTATGGTATATATTAACGAATTAGCGGAACACGTAGGCAAAGAAGTTACTCTCAAAGGTTGGTTATACAATAAGAGATCGAGCGGAAAATTACAGTTTTTGATGCTCAGAGACGGAACCGGTTTAGTTCAATGTGTCGTTTTCAAGGGGAATGTCTCAAACGAAATATTTGAATCTGCAAAAA
>CAYLVF010000446.1:0-2374 GCA_964387045.1 uncultured Melioribacter sp.
TTTATCGGTATGAATAAGTTTTATGTCTTCAGCAGAAGTGCAAAACCATTTTTTTGAAAGGAATAAATAATTTATTTCGCTTAAAAAATTTACCAGTAATTCTTCGAGTGACTCTGCTTCAAATTCCAATTTAATTTTTTCATCTTCGTATAAAATATCGGCATCAAGCATTGTCTTGTTCCAAGCATCAACCGCGCATAAAAATAATTCTTCGATTGTTGAAGCGGTTAATTCAACAGCAATATCTGCGGTGTGTTCTATGAATTTGTATTTATACATTCTTTTAGCTGCGATAAAGCTTCACTTCAAAAATAATAAAGATAACTTACCTTCAAAACACCGGCTCTGTTTACCGTGTGCATTCTATTCGGGAGGATTGTTCCTGCCAAATCAAATTCGGGACTTCTATCCTGAACTTCGTTATACGCAAAATGAATCCAGCTTTTTGGTGAGAAATTGTATGATAAAAGAAAACCGATAATAAACTGTTCAAACTTATTTGTTGAACGAACAAATACATTATCAAAGTAAACTCTCATTTTAAGATCATTAACAGGGGTAATTGTTAAATAAGGTCGTGTGTTATATGTTATGTCTTCAATATTTCCATCGGGATTCCCTTCAATAAACATATCATAAGAAGTTCCAATTATAAGCTCACTCATAAGTTTGTAGCTTATTGATGTTCCAATCCATGAATAGAATGCAAGCCAATCTCTGCTAAAATTATAAGTATGAGAATAACCGCCCCATAAATTTCCGCTCCATTTGGGTGAAGTGTTAAACCATGAACTAAAATTGGCACTATATGAAGAATATTCGACACCGCTGTCACGAGATTTTCCGGCGTCAAGATTTATTTCGAAACCCCAGTTATTTCTGAACTGCATATTATAACCCAAAATTGCAAACCAATCTGTGTATTGATCAGCTTTCTCCCAGTATATACCACCACCGCCATAAATCATAATTGATTTGAGATAACCGGTTTCCCACCACCATCTCGGACCGGTTAAAGCAACTGTTTCTAAAGTTCCACGCCAAGGTACAAATCCAATTTCTTGAACATCAAAATCATTTCCAATATATCTGCTTCTGAACATGTTTATCCATCTATCAGCAAAATTTGTGAATCCGGCAGAAAATGCATAATCACCTTCGCTGCCTTTTATCGATCTTGCAAGTTGATAAGAAAGTTGCCAATTATTTCCTCTGAAAGCACCATCAATGTCTAAAACTCCGTAATTATTGTACTCATTAAATTTCCCAACATATAAAACACCGATCGATGAGTTATCTAAAATTTGTTTCTTTAATCTAACAGATGCAAAATAAGAAGTCGGTTCCGTAAATTTATTATTACCAACAAAATAGTCTGTCTGTTCGGTTCTAGCGACAAAACCACCGTATTCCCAATCACCTAATCTTCCAAATGCACGGGTTCCGAATGATAAAGGAACTTCTTTGCCATCGGGTAATTTTTTGCCGATTCTTCTTGAATAGAATAACTCAATAGGTCTGTAAAAACCGGAATTTCTCTCTCTTCCCGACGAATTGAAAACTTCACTTCCTTCGGTAAAGAATTGTCTTCTTTCTGAAAAATAAGTTTCATACCTCGAGATGTTAAAATCAAATGGATCGGCTTCGATTTGTGCAAAATCAGGGTTAGCGGTAAACTGAAATTTTAATTCCGGTGAAGGATTGTAAGAAATATCTAACCCTAAATCTGCATCGGTATCATATTCATCATTACCTTTATAATTAATTTTACTAATGCCGACCGGATAGATTTCTAAGTTCAATCCTTTCTGTGTCGGGGTAAAGTCATCAAACACTAAAGTTCCCCATTTGGAAATTCTTTGACCTTCGTTTTCTTTATATGCTATCCAATATAAATCTTCATTATTGATGGAACGCCATCTATCAAAATCGAGACCCCACTCGGTTAATTTTTCATTGTATTGAATTGATTTATAAGGAATCTCCATTTCGGCAACCCAGCCCCAATCATAAATTTCCGCATCTCCGAACCAAATTCCGTCCCAACTATAATCACGATTTCTAGCATCGTCAAGTAAACGAGTATCGCCCCTAACACCGGAAGCATAGACAATAAATTTATAAGCAGTTCTTCTATCTCCGAAAGTATCAATCATAAATGAAACACCGTCACCGGCAAAATCATCAAGCACACCGGTTTCTCTTTGAATTTCATTATAATTATCATAGCAAATAAATAAACAATATAATGCTTCATCGGTAGTTAAAACTTTTGCAACGGTTCTATGTGTTGGCTCTTCGTTGTTGTATGGAGCGTACTGAACAAAATCGGTAACCGAATCAGCTTGTGACCAGACATCATCAATCTTACCGT
>CAYLVF010000447.1:0-2364 GCA_964387045.1 uncultured Melioribacter sp.
ATCAAAAAGATAGAGGACTTCAATTCCTTTCGATTTGAAAATTTCTAGATGAGGATCAAGTTCAATAGCTTCACGCGATGAACCAAACGCATAATAAATTACTTTTTGATCTTTTATCATTCTCGAAGCGTATTCGGCAAACGAAGTTAGTTCATCTTCTTTTTCATTTTTAGATGAATTAAATCTCAGCAATTCCATATACTTATCTTGGTTTGTAAAATCGGAATAACCGAGTTTAAAAATTCTTCCGTGCTCTTTCCAGAATTTTGAATATTCATCTGGATAATTCTTTGCTTTATCGGATAAATAATTGAGCACTTGAGAGGTAACGCTATTGGATATTTTGTTAAAGACTATATTTTCTTGAAGAGTCTCGCGTGAAATATTAAGCGGTAAATCTTCCGAATCGACAACACCTTTTACAAATCCTAAATATTCCGGCAGCAGATCTTTGTTTTTATGTTGAATTAATACTCGTTTAACATAGAGGTCTAGACCGTAATTATCTCTATGCATCCAGAAGAATTCATCATGTTTCGACGGAATAAATAAAAGTGCATTAAATTGAATCGGTGCATCAACCGATTTATGAATAATATCCATCGGCGGTTCGGTATCATAAGTTAAGAATTTATAAAACTCGTCATATTGTTCTTTCTTAACCGAGCTTTTTGGTTCACGCCAAATAGCAGAAATTGTATTTACCTTATCTTTGTCAACATAAATAGGGAAGGAGATAAAATTAGAATGACGTTTTACAATGCTTTCGAGCCGGTATTTCTCGGCAAATTCTTTAGCATCTTCTCTTAGTTTAATTTTTATCTCGGTACCGCGTTTCATATCGGCGTCTAATTCTTGAACGGTATAACTTCCAGTTCCGTCCGATTTCCAATAAATCGGTATAGCATCTTTTGTGTAAGACTTCGATTTAATCTCAACTTCTTCCGCAACCATAAATACCGAATAAAATCCAACACCAAATTTTCCGATTATATTATTAGCTTGTTCCTTACTTTCTACCAATGTTTTGATGAATTCTGCCGAACCGGATTTTGCAATCGTACCGATGTTTTCAATTATCTCTTCACGTGTCATTCCAATACCGGTATCGGAAATAGTTAATGTGTTTTTCTTGTCATCGAAATTTATTTTTATTTCAAGCGGAAGTTCATTATCGGCAACTTCATCTCCTTTAGTAGATTTGAAGCGAATTTTATCAAGTGCATCCGAAGCATTTGAAATTAGTTCGCGCAGAAAAATTTCTCTGCTTGTATATAGAGAGTGAACTAAAATATTCAGCAACTGTTTTACTTCCGCCTTAAATTCAAATGTTTTATTATCGGTTTGGGTAGTGCTCATCATATCCTCCATAAATGAAAATGAATTACAAAAATTTTATGTTCTTCTAAGAAAATCAAGTTTACTAAGTTTTTCTTTTTCCGACTTCGTTAAATTTTTAGGAACCTTCACAAAAATTCTTACTAATAAATCACCGCGATCACCGGCATGAGTAGGCATACCGTGACCTTTAACTTTCAAAATTTTATTACTATCCGTTCCTTCTTTAATTTTTATGTTGATTGTTTTTCCGTCGATGGTTGTAATGGTTTTTTCACCGCCAAGAATTGCCGTCAACAAATCCACATCCAAATTGATATAGAGATCGTTTCCTTCTCTTTCAATAGTTGAATCATCGGAAACTTTTAGTGTAATTATTAAGTCGCCTCGTTGCACCCCTGAAAAACCCGATTGACCTTGTCCTTTCAATCTAAGTTTCTTGCCGTCATAGCTGCCCTTGGGAATTTTGATTTTAATCTTGTGTCCGTTAACGACAATATATTTTTCAGATCCATGGAATGCGTCGTAAAGTGAAATATTCAATTCAGCAGTTGTATCTGCACCCTTTTGTGATGAAGTTCGTCGAGTATTAGTTCTTCTCCCAATACTATCCTCAAAACCGCCGCCGAAAAAACTATTAAAGAAATCAGAAAATCCACCGAGATTATTAAACAAATCTTCAAAGTCACCATTAAATTGATAAGACCTTCCGCTTTGTCTTCCAAATCCGGAAAACGGACTACCCTGATTAAAGCCGGCACGTTCATATTGTTTCCAGTTAGAACCAAGTGCATCATATTTTTTTCTTTTTTCGGGATCGCTTAATACTTCGTTTGCTTCGGTTACTTCTTTGAATTTGGATTCGGCTTCTTTGTTATCCGGATTTCGATCGGGATGATATTTAAGTGCAAGTTTGCGATATGCTTTCTTTATCTCTTCTTGAGAGGCATTTTTATCGACACCTAATATTTTATAATAATCTTTGAATTCCATATCGCAACATAAATAAAAACTTGTTGTTAATGA
>CAYLVF010000448.1:0-2363 GCA_964387045.1 uncultured Melioribacter sp.
TCTTAATTACTTGATAATTCTCCAAACCCATTTGTTGGATGTACGGCAGTGTTTTGACAAATGTCATCGGTTGAGCAAGATCTATTGTTTGCGGAGTCATCGAGAAATTATAGAAACTATACAGATCAACATTACCGGATGACGGATCTTCGGCATAGATGAATCCGCTTGCAGTAATTTTAGTTTCTACAGCAGGATCAATGTTGAGAGTTTCCGATAGAATATTTGTAGTAATTGTTAAATCACCATCGGCATAAGCAACCGAGGCGAGGTTTGGATTAAAACCGAGTTCCGGAGTGATGATATTACTATTAGATGGTGAATTGTTTTCCAACAGTTTATAATTCTGCTGCATAACAAGATTGAAAACTGTTCTGTTGCTCGTATTGTTAATGTTCCATATTTCTTTAAGAAGCGGATCGGCATTAACAGCTTTTGCAAATTTTACAGCCATCTTAAATTTTTCTCTACGTGCTAATGAAAGCGGATCGTTCGGGACATTGAATGATGCAGGTAGAGAGACGAGGTAGTTCTTTCCGTTGCGCACCCGTCCGCTTACGGTACCGACTTTACCTCTGATTTTTCCTAATACATTTCCTTTTAGTGTTGCCATTGTTTTGTTCCTTATGTTATTTGTTATTGAGTTATTTGGTTACTTAGTTATTGCGTTATTTGGTTATTGCCCGCCTGAGGCGGGTTTCGCGAACAACGCTCAAGATTAATGGAATAGTCAAAAACGTAGCACAAAGTCCCACTAAGCACTGCACAAAGTTTCACAAAGTTAAACCTACCAAGTCGGATACAGGTTGAATCATTTCACGGTTCAGGGTGGGGCGCGGTTGTTGTTTTGGGGGGAGATTTTTAAGTATGGGTTAAACGAAGATTGAGCGAATGTTGATACCAGGTAGAATATTTTTACTTTCCGGGCAATAGAAAATGTTTGGGAAGTACTTGAAAATAATTCCCCACTTTCAAACAATTTTATTATATACAAATTTGGTGGTGGATACTGCATTTCGATATGTTGACTTCTTCTTCTTATCATTTTAAATACTTGGAATTATTATTTATATTATTCTGTTGATATAGGTATTTGGCTTATTGTCTTCAATATACTAATACGTCAATTCAATGAGTTTTTGTTATACCAATTGATGTTTTTAAAATCACAAAATCGGCGAAATCTTGCGTATTAGTATTATAAAGGAAATCGTAAGGAAATTAAGGATGGAAAATCATCAGTTAACCCCCGAAGAAATTATAGATGAAATCAAGAAGTTTCATGGTAATAGAAAACTTTTTGATAAAATAGCCGCAATTATCGCAAAAGAATATCATAAATTTAATGTAAGACCGTTGACACCGGCGGATGTGATGCAGGAGGCGGCGTTGAGGATATTGAGGGGTAAAAGGAAGGTAAGCCGTGAATATGAATTCAGTGAAATTTTAATATATGTCTCCAGAAGCGTGATGCGCGATTGGAGCAGAAAGAAATTCAATCAGCAAATAGAAATGGTCGAATTAGAAGACCGGGAGGAAGAATATGAATTAGTTGAAGAAACCACTCAATTAGAGGAGGTAAGATCATTTACCGAATATATAACGGTTGAGCCAAACCAACACAAACAAATAGAAAAGGTGGAACTGGCACAATACATTTATCGGGCATCTGACTCTGATAGAATTGCAATTAAAGTTTTTGATTTAAGGAAAGAAGGATATTCTAATAAAGAAATTGCAATAAGGTGCAATATTAGTGTAACTGACGTTGAAAAAGCACTTAACAGATTAAGAACAAGGGGTAAAAAATTTAGGAGGCATACATAGTATGCAAAAAAAAACTTTAAATATGGAAATATGGGACATACTTGGTTACGATAGTGAAGACTATCGCGATTTAATCCGCGAAGCCGGATTTGATCCGGATGAATTATATGAAGATTTTGGATGTTTTGTCGAGGAGTTGGATAACCCTTCCTCAAGGTTGGAATTTAAAAAAGAACGAAGGGATTTTTATTATTGGCTGGAACAAAGATCTGGTTTTAACGAAAACGGAGAGAAAATAAACGAGGCTATGGAATTACTAAAATCTACCGGAGAAAAATTTGAGGAGGGTTTTCAAGATTCACATTTAGCAATACTCTATGATAAATTTCAAAATGAAAGAGGAGTTGTAGAAAAGAATTAGGTGGTGGAATTGGTAGCGGAAATTATTTTTGGGGATTGGGTTTGCTCGATCCCCTTTTTTTATTTTTAGTGTAATGAACATGAACGATATTTTACTTTAAAAGCTTTTAAAACAAAAAAAGCGCCGAAGCGCTTATAAATATTTTTAGAGGAAACTTTTGAGTTGAACTATTGCA
>CAYLVF010000449.1:0-2336 GCA_964387045.1 uncultured Melioribacter sp.
TACATGTGCGCTATCGGGCTGTCATGGAAGCAATGCAACTCAAGCTAATTTATTATTAACCCCGGGGAACTCTTACTCTGCATTAGTTAACCAACAAGGTTCAATCTTCCCGCAATTCATAAGAGTAAAACCGGGCGACAGTGAAAACAGCTTGTTAATAAAAGTATTGAAAGGCGAATTATCACAAATGCCCCCAACCGGGAAATTAAATGATTCGGTTATTGATTCCGTAGCTATGTGGATTGACAACGGTGCAATTAATAATTAGGTGAAGTTATGATACGTTTTTTATCTGCGGTGATATTAACTACTTCGTTTATAATCGCACAAGAATATCATGTGAATAAATCGAAGGATAACATGGTTAAGTTTATATCGGATGCACCGCTTGAAAATTTTGAAGGTGTCACAAATAATATTGACGGCTATATGTACTTAAAAGAGCTTGACGATCTTACCGATAATCAAATTTATTTTGAAGTAGATTTAACAACACTCGATACAGGCATAGGATTACGCAACCGGCATATGCGCGATAACTATCTTGAAACGAATAAATACCGGTATGCTTTTTTTCAAGGAAAGATTGATAACTCAGAAGCAATATTAAAAGATGAATACAGCGTTGAAGTTAATGGTACTATGTTTATCCATGGTGTTACAAATGAAATTACGATAAATGGATTGATTAAAAAAATAGATTCCGGGTTTTATATCGAAACAGAATTTCCCATTTCTCTTGTCGATTATAATATAGATATCCCTCAACTAATGTTCATGAAAATAAACGAAGTAATGAAGTTAGAGTTAAAGTTTCACCTTGAAAAATTCATTGCAGTAGGGGAGTAATATGAAGAGACTTAGTTATTATATGATTTTATTTATTACACTATCAACATTTGCACAAGTCGGGTGGCAAAGGGAGAATAAGAAAGATATTCTTCCAGTAGAGCTTTTTCATTCAACTTATGCTGTAAATTTACCTACTGCCGAAACAATCGGTTCAAGAGAATTGGAAATTGAAATATCGCACCGGTTCATACCAACAATAAAAAGCGGAAGTAAAGATTTTTGGGGGTTTGATGGACCCGTTATAAACAGGTTGGCATTAAGTTACGGTATTACTTCGTCTACACAAATTTCGCTGGGGCGATCAAATTTATATGATAATTATGAGCTTTCTGTTAAACAAAAATTATATGAAAATGATAATAAGCTGTTTCCTTTCATGTTTACCTTTAAGGGTGGGGCAGCATGGAATTCTGATCACCCGGTTATTGAATCGTCCGACTCGAAAGCGTTTCAATTTTTTGCTCAGTTAATTTTTAATACTATGTATGATAAAAAACTCGGTTTGGGAGTTGTTCAATCCTATCTCTACAACAGTCATCCGGCTTGTAAAGAGAAACAATATAGCTTTACACTCGGAACTTATTTGCAATTATATTTAAGTGAGGTTTTCAGTATTGTTTGGGAATACAACCCAACCGTAACAGGATGGCGGGATTACCATAATCCTATGAGTTTTGGCTTGGAAATTGAAACGGGGGGACATTTCTTTAAAATTTTCTTAAGCAACAGTACCGACTTAAACCAAACGCAATTTTTGTCCGGGGCTGATAAATCTATTGATGACGGTGACTTAAGACTTGGCTTTATGATTACTCGTCTTCTATTTTTATAAGTTAAGCGATATATTTTTCTTTGATAACCTTAAGATGATGATCCACATGTCCCGCCATAATGTATAAAACAGAAGAAACAGAATATTCGGTGTTGTTTGCAATTCCTTTTCTATCCAAGATTTCATCGTTAAAAGTTTTAAAAAGCGAGATGTGAGAATCTCTCATCTTTTTAAAATCATCAATCAGAATTTCTAAAGATAGTTCATCAAAATTAGCTGAATCAACATACTCGTTTTCGTCAAAACCGGGAAGGGATTGCTTTTCGTTTCTTGCAAATTTTAAAGCACGTGTTATAAATACTCTTTCCGAGTCACACAAATGTCCCAAGATTTGTTTTATACTCCATTTATTTTCGGCGTATCTATATTTTGATTTTTCTTCGTCGATAGAATCAAAAAAATCAACGACGTAATTTTTTTGCTCGGCAAAGTATTTAAGAATATCTTTATCGATAACCTTTTCAATGTATCTTCTATAATATTCCGGGAAATCGGTTAGGAGTGGTTTTTTCATTTTAATATTCCTTTTAAAAAATAAGCGGCACTTTTGATGCCGCTTTAGTTGGATATCTGTGTTAGCCCTCTACGGCAACAACATCTTGAGCTTGCGGTCCTTTATCTGCTTCAACAACGGTAAACTCAACTTTTTGTC
>CAYLVF010000450.1:0-280 GCA_964387045.1 uncultured Melioribacter sp.
ACAAAATAAATTCAAATGATAGAGGATCGTAAGTTGTTGATAATACTGTTCGTTTTATTTTATTCCGATTTAGAGTCTCAATATCCCTTATTGCATCGCTTGAATTATCGATATAATAATAAGCACCTCCTGTTAAAGATGCTATCATTTCCAAATAATTTTTTTGCATAACGGTTTGAAGCTTTTCCAAATCAATTTGACCGATGTTGAATTTCCCGTTATAAGTTTTAGTTTTAATCCCGTTGATTTCAGATATGGCATTGAATGAGTAATTACCTTT
>CAYLVF010000450.1:290-2331 GCA_964387045.1 uncultured Melioribacter sp.
ATTTATCTGGCCTTTATAAATACCATTATCTTCGTGAGAAAGTTTTAAAGTAAATGAATTTTCCGAAGATTCAATTTCAACAATAATATTTGCATCGCGTATTGGTGCTAACTTATCATCATATATTTCACCAATAAATTCAATTGATTCACCAACCGCATAAATATCCTTTGAAGTTTCGACAAAGAATTTTCTTTGTTTGTCAGGTACCCTTAACCACTGAATGGAATTATACAAAAGTTGGTCAAAGAAATTATAATCTTTTTTCTCGGAAGTTACTCTCCATCGCCAAACATTACTTCCAATCAATGTGATAGACCTATACATAGGATTATTTTGACTCAAGATCATCGGAAGTTCGGTAGTAACATTATTAACTTTTGCCGTTGCTATAACTTGCACACCGGGTTTAATTTGAAACCCTATATTTGGGTAAGCAGCAGGGGGAAGTTCAAAATTTCTTAGTTGTCCCGTATCTTCACCAATAATTAACCGTGAATATTGATCGGAAAAAATAGGTTGGGCTAAGTAGATTTCATTAATATTTCTTGACAGTATGAATGGAAGTAATTCTTGAAGTGAACTTAAATTTAATGTTTGTAAATCAGCCCCCACAAGATTGAAAAAAGGTGTATTATTATTTTCAATTTTAGATTTGATTTGCCGAACCAAGTCAGATGGTGTATTGGCAAACGGGAAATTAACTAAAACAATCACCTCGGCACTGTCGAGTTTTTCGTTAAAATTATCTCCTATGAACTCGGTCTGATTTACTTGCAGATATTTGGAAACATTAAATTCATCAATTGATTTGAGTGATTGATAAACAGCAGAAAAATCAGCCGAAGGTGCACCGCCGATCAAAAGAATGTCTAATTTATTTTCAATTACTTCAATTATTTTTGATCGGATATTATTCTCAAAATTTGTCTCGCCTGATAATTTATTTATTTCAATGGATAAATTTTGTTTCCCCGCTTCCTTTGGCAAGTAATCGAAAGCAACTCTATTTATACCGCTGCCGCTCAATTTGATTTGCTTTGTTTCTACAAGCTTATTATTCTCTTTTAACGATACGGTTGCTTCTTCATCAGATAGATTTTGGTTCGCTATCTCTGATGCAATTACAGTCGTTGTTTCTTTATAAATAAAGCGGTTAGTCAAAATATTTTTTACAAAAGCATCGGTTGTTATAGTTGTATCTCCAATACCAATCGTATATAAAGGAAAATTTATTCCCTCAATTTGATAGAGAGAACTGCTGCCGTCGTTAATTATACCATCGGAAAAAATTACTGCCGAAGTAATGTATCTCTCATCGGATTTAAGTCTATTAAACACTCGCTCAAAATTTGTTATACCTCCATCATAATTCAAAAATTTTATTGAATCGCGACTGATTTTTCTTGAATCGGCATCAAAAAAATAGAATTCAAAATCTACTTCATCTGAACTTGGGACACTTTCAACTAATTGGGTGATTCTATTTTTTACCGCAGCATCGTGATAGATAATTGAAGACGAGTTATCGATGAATACCGGAACAACCGGTTTTTTTTCATCAGTGCTAAATACGGTTAACTTAGGATCGAATATCAAAATAAAAAGAAGCGTTAGGATGATGGTACGAGTCGCTATAAGAATTACTCTAAATAATTTTGATGTTTGCGGAATAGTGTATTTATAAATATAAAATAGATAGAGAGCTGCGATAACTATAAACAACAGAATTAAATATGGATTCAGATTCAAACTAACTTGGTAATTAAAGATATTCAGCATCTAATTTTATTGTGGTTGAAGGTTATGACTGTTGTATTGTCTTTATGTCTTCAATGTTCCATGATTTCAACTTCTCAAAAGTATCATAATCAGTAAGGTCGAAATGAATTGGTGAAACGGAAGCGTATTGATTCATGATTGCAAATTGATCAGTTCCTAATTCATTATCAGCTTTAGTCAATGTACCGGTTAACCAGTAGTAACTTTTTCCATAAGGATCATGGCGCTCTTCATAAATATCGTCCCATTTGGATTTCCC
>CAYLVF010000451.1:0-2317 GCA_964387045.1 uncultured Melioribacter sp.
GATTTTAAACTTTCTTCACCTGATACAACCGGTTTTTTATTATTTATTATTGCATCAAAGATTTGTTCAAATTGTTTTTTATGGGGTTCAATTGAAAAACCGGCTAATGGACTAGCCCCGCCCGTATTAACAGAATTATTATCTTCTTTGATTACTTTGTTTTGAACATCGAGCAAATTAAAAACATCTCCGTCTAAAATTCCTGTCCCATTTTCACCATGAATCTCAATTCTTCTTTTCATTGCGGGAATAATTGAAGTTGAACCTTGTAAAACTCCTATTGACCCATTTCGAAATTCGACTACAGCAACGGCATTATCTTCGCCTTCGATATTATTATGAGTAAAAGTTCCTGTATGAGCAAAGATTTTTTTCGGATCGCCCATCAACCACAACCAAAGATCAATTGTATGAATTGCTTGATTGATAAGTACTCCACCACCGTCTAATTTGAAAGAACCACGCCATTCAGCACTGTCATAATATTGCTGATCTCTATACCATTTAATACGAGCATCAGACATAAATATTTTACCAAGAACACCTTTATCAATTACATTTTTCATTTTAATCACATCTTCCAAAAATCTATTTTGATATATAACGGCGAGCTTAACATTATTCTCATTACATATATCAATAATTCTTTTTGCTCGAGGAATATCAACTTCAATTGGTTTTTCAATTATCACATGTTTACCGGCATGAGCAGCTTTTTCAGCGAATTCAAGATGTGTTCCGTTTGGTGTACAAATGCTAACCGCATCTAAATTAGGATCCGATAAGAATTTTTCAAAATCATCATATCCGACAACATTAAATCTATCTTTCATTTTCTTAATATTAGATGCACTTCTACTAAAAACAGAAATCAGCATACCGTACTTGGTACTGTTTATTGCTTCAGCATGAACAGGAGCTATATTTCCGCATCCTACAATTCCTATTTTTACTTTATTATCGTTCATCTTATGTAATAACGATTCTTACTGTTTTGTACTTTACTTTCAGGAAGCCGAAATGTGAATCCCCATTCTCCTGATAATTGAGTTATCTTTAGCAATAGATGATTAACACCTTCGTTCAGCTTTATATCGAATGAATCTTCATCAGGTGACAATGTTCGTGTTCGATCGAATTCAAAAACCATATTACTGTTTATGAAAACTTTTACGCCATCAGCACTGCCAACAGAAGCCTTAACAACTTGAGAAATAGGAGAATTTATAGTTGCATGTGCATACATAACGGTATTTTCATTTTTATCCGGGAAAAGTTCGGCAAGATTTACCACATCAAAATATTCGGTTTCAACTCTTCTCCATCTATATTTTTGATTATTATAGAAAAACTCTTGAGTTATTTTAGGCTGTGCATTTTTTTCTCCCCCCATTTCAACAAGATAATCAATTTGGGAACTTGGAAGATTATCATCGTTTGGAAGCGGATTTATCATCATCCATTCTCTGAAATACTTACCTGATACTTGATTAATTTCCAATCTAACTTCGTTTGGATTGGGTATATACAAACCGGAATCAAAAAGTTTTAGTGCATCAAAAACCAATTTTCCAATTTCATTCAGATCATCAATTTCTTTATTGAACTGGTCAACAATTTTCATCAATGAATATGTATGATTTTCCTTCAACCAAAGCGATTTATATTGAGCTGCTAATTTAATCTGCATTTGTTTTGTATCCGATATTAACTCAAGTACCTTTAAAAGCAATTTTCTCGAATTTTCCGGTTCTGTGTCCTGCAGAATAGAAGCTTCTTTATATACATCGGCTGCATCAATCATATTATATCTTTTCTTTGCCATCGATCGATAAAGTTCAACAATAAATTGGAAATACTCTTTCTGCTCGGTATATAACTGTGGAGATGAAATATTTAACAATTCTTCGGCTTCATCACATAAATTAATCACTTGATCCCATTCATCAATAGATATATTAACACTCTCATATTTTTCAGGTAGGACTTTTAACCACACAACTTTCTGGCTCATTCTGCCTGTTGGTGAAAGTTCACCTATCTCCAACAATTTATAAAGTGCATCAGTAAAATTATTATTGTTATCAACATTAATTAACCGGTTAAATCGATTGTGAAAACTTTCAAGATTCATTTCTCGCGAATACCAGCCTTGATCTGCCGAATATACTACTCCATACCAGTCAAGAGAGAAAAAAGCAAATCCGCCATCATCCCAAACCGTATTTAAGAAACCCATAGCATTATGCTTTACACCGTCTCTAATAAAATTATGAATATTAATAACGGTTTGATTCCAATCAGGCATTGTTCTGCT
>CAYLVF010000452.1:0-2306 GCA_964387045.1 uncultured Melioribacter sp.
ATGATATCTATAATATTTACTTTTGACGAAAGGGCATATTCCTTTTCGGAAATTTCATCCGGGATGTCTTTCTTAATAAATATTTTATCAAATTCTTCCTCCGCTTTTGCTGCTGCTTCTGCGGAATGATACATGGTAACAAGTCTCTTTGCCAGGTCTCTTTTAATGTTACGTGGATTTACGCTATCATCTTCAAGCGATTTATTTATCTCGGCTAATTCTTCTACCGAAACATCAGTTGTTAGTTCGTAGTAAGTATAAATAAGATTATCTGGAATGGATAACGTTCTGCCGAATATTTCTTTTGGTGAATCATCGATCCCAATATAATTGTCGTATGATTTACTCATTTTTTCTACACCATCCGTCCCGACTAATAACGGCATAGTTAAAATTACTTGAGGATCCAAACCATATTCTTTTTGAATATCTCTACCTACAAGTAAATTAAATTTTTGATCTGTGCCTCCTAACTCAACATCACTCTCAATTGCAACAGAATCATAAGCTTGAGCGAGTGGATAGAGAATTTCATGCATACTTATTGGAATACCTGTTTTATATCGTTTTGTAAAATCGTCGCGTTCTAGCATACGAGCAACGGTATAATGAGAAGAGAGTTTTATTACATCTTCAAATTTCATTTTGCCGAGCCAATCCGAATTGTAAACAATTTTAGTTCTCTTCGGATCAAGAATTTTTGATGCTTGCACCCAATATGATTTTGCGTTTTCACGTGCTTCTTCAAATGTGAGAGGAGGGCGGGTTGCATTTCTTCCCGAAGGATCCCCAATCATTCCGGTAAAATCACCGATGATTAAAATTGCTTGATGACCTAATTGCTGGAATTGTGCAAGTTTCCTCAAGACAACCGAATGACCAAGATGTAAATCAGGTCTTGTGGGATCACACCCTAATTTAATATTTAGCGGTTTATTGTCTTTTTCGGCTTTTTTAAGTTTTTCGATAAGCTCATTTTCGGGGATAATTTCGGAAACGCCTCTTTTAATTATTTCAAGTTGCTTGTCGATAGGTGGAAAATTTGTTGTATTCAATATTATAACTCCGATTAATATTTTAACTTACGTTCGAGTTCTCTTGCTGCGTCTTTCTTGGCGATATCTTCACGTTTATCGTAAACTTTCTTTCCTTTAGCTATTGCCAACTCAACCTTTACAATCCCTCCTTTAAAGTAAAATCGAAGAGGTACTAAAGTGTTGCCTTTTTCTAATGTAGCTTTCTCTAATTTTCGTATTTCACTTCTGTTGAAAAGAAGTTTGCGTTTTCTTAGCGGATCATGATTATTTATATTACCGTGATCGTAAACATTAATATGAGTATTGATAAGCCATACTTCACCGTCTTTAACCTGCGCGTAGCAATCCGATAAATTTATCTTACCTTGCCGAAGTGATTTTACCTCAGTGCCTTGCAAAACGATTCCGGCTTCAAAACTTTGAAGAATTGTAAACTCATGACGAGCTTTTCTATTTACAACGATATTTTTTTCAGTCGGTTGTTCAGGCATTTTTCAAGAAAATTAAATTCAACTCGCTAAAATACAATTAATGCTAAAATAATGTTGTTATTTTCTTAATTGAGGAAACAAATAAATAAAAACATTATCTTTTATCCAAAATTTTTGATTTAAAAGGAATTTATGAAAAAGATCATTTTGCGATCTATTCTACTTATTCTGCTACCTATTATTATAGCTGCACAAAATTTTTCCATCAATAAAATTGAACCGCCAAATTGGTGGACCGGACTAAAAAGAGATACGCTTCAATTAATGGTGTACGGCAGCAACTTGAACCAAGTTAATGTTACCGCTTCAGACGGTTTGAAAATACTGCAAATTCATCATCTCGAAAATCACAGTTATCTTTTTGTAGATGTCTTAGTTGATGAAAACACAAAAGCAGCGACTTACGATTTGTTTTTCACTAGGAATAATCACAAACTAAAATACAGTTACGAAATTATTGAAAGAGAATTTGCACCTGAAGATCATTTAGGATTTTCAAACGAAGATGTTGTTTACTTAATTTTTGTTGATCGATTTAATAACGGTGATCCTACAAACGATACATTGGCAAACTCAATAGATGAATTCAAATACAAAGATTTGAACGGCAGACACGGCGGTGATTTACAAGGTGTTATTGATAAATTGGATTATTTAAGTGAACTCGGTATTTCAGCTATTTGGTTGACCCCCACTTTAGAAAACGATATGTACATGAGCTACCACGGTTATGCCGCAACCGATTTATATAATATTGATGAACGCTTCGGGTCTAACG
>CAYLVF010000453.1:0-2298 GCA_964387045.1 uncultured Melioribacter sp.
AATAGGGGAGTGTTTCACAAACTTCTTAATTAATTTCTCGTCATTGCCTTTAATTAAATAGATGCAGATATTCGTATCTAAGAGGTATTTCACTGCAATTCTTCGCGTTCGTCAACCGGTGGCTGAAATCTTGCATTCATAAAATCTGATGAGAAACGATTCAGACTATCAACAAAAGAACTCCATGCCGAATTTTGCGGAAGTATTAATAATCCATCTCCCATTTTCTTAATAAATACTTCATCACCTAGTATTCTATATTTTTTAGGGAGACGAATTGCCTGACTGTTGCCGCTTTTAAATATTTTCGTTTTTTCCATCTTAATACCGTATATATTATATGTATATATAATAATAGTATTTACGGAGCTCAAATTCAATAGAGTTGAAGCAAATCCTAAATTCTAATCCGTTAGCTAACGGACTAATTTCTAAACAATAGCGAATTACGAAATTCAAAGTCATTAATACTGTTTGAGTAAATTGAAATTTAGAATTTGTTTAGAATTTCGTGCTTAGAATTAAGAGATTACTCCTCAATCTGTTCGGTATTGTTGGGAATTTCCGGTTTTACCAACAAAACATTTTCTTTTTGCATCATGACTTTGCCGGGTTCCATACCTTTTCGTTTTGTAACGAATTTTGCAAATGTGTATGCAACCGGTGCAGTCCCAGCAGTTTTTGCTTTACTAAAATACGCCGCGATTGAAGCAGCATTTTTTATTATATTTTTTGGAACGCCTTCTTTTGGATTATCAACTCTAAGCACAACGTGTGAGCCGGCATAACCGCGTGCATGAAACCAGTAATCATTTTGTTTCGCAAATTTTGTCGAGAGATAATCATTGCTTTTACTGTCACGCCCGACAAATACATGATATTTATTCTCAATAATGAAATGCCGGAATTTCATTTGAGGTTCATTTTTCTCAGTCACTTTTGAATCCTTTAAGCCAAGTTTTTCTTTTAAAGAAATTAATTTTGATAGGTCATCACAATTTTCAAATTCTTTTTGAATATCAAGAATATTGTCGTAAGAAGTTTTGGCGGCTTTATATAGTTCCAACGATTTAGAATAATTAATTCTTTCGCCGCGCGCTTTATCATAATAATAATCAACATTTTGTTTTGGAGAGAATTTATCATTCAAAGAAATTTTATAAGTCTCTGAAGTTGTGAAATCATCCAAAATAATTTCTTTCATTCCTTTTTTTATTTTATGCAGATTAGAAAGCAGCAGATCGGCATATTTTCTATATAACTCTTCCTTCGATCCCTCATCAATTCTTTGCTGCAAACTGTTTAGTTTATTAGAATATATACTCAACTCTTTTACAATATGCTTGGATATTTCTTTTTGTAATCTTTGTTCACGTGAGAGTTTGTTACCGACTGCCAAAAATTTTAACAATGCATCTTGATAATTATCATATTCATAAATTTCAGAATCCCGTGAAAGAGAAATAAATCCGGAAGGAACAAATACATATCTGCTAAGATCATTTGTATAGAATATCTGAATTGGATCGCTGTTAATTTGTGAAATTATTCTTAGCAATGTATCTTTTTGTAGATTAATATCATCAGAAGAAGTACGAGCTTTCAATTCATTCAGAATATCTTTTGTTAAATAGGAAAATGTTTTCTTTAGTTCATACAAACTTTGTATTTCATTGCTAATATTCGGCAAATTAAATAAAGCATTATAGTTATGTGAAATTAATTCGGAGATGAGTTCATTTTCGTCGATTTGCTTAACCTTTCTGAAAAATTCCGGTTCACCATTCTCAGGTATTGCAATTACATTTGAAATTGTTCCTCTTATTGGAATCAATAAAGAAAAGTTAGTGCATTTGATCTTTATTATTCTGTCATCATGTGCAATTAGAACGGATTCAATTTCGCTTGGCAATAAATCAGAATAAAAATTAGCAACATTCTTTCGTGCTTTTCTGTGTTCATCTTTTATAATTAAGTATGGTTCAGATTGATTAATCGAAATTACTAGATGTCTAAACTCATTTTCTTCGGTCGGGATGTGGAAATACAGAGTTTCTTTTTCCTGAGTGAATACTTCATATATTCTGGTGCCGATAACTTTATCACGTAACTCTAGCAAAGCTCTATTCAAATAAAAATAATTTTTAAACATCCGTTGTTCTTAACCTAAAAATCCTTTCGTTCGGTTTTAGTTAACTCAAATATAGTTTTGAACAATTCAAGGTCGGAAATATTCATTGTAATATTTCTTCTTGACTTAACAATCTTTGCAACCTCAATTGCTTTTCTCAGATGATA
>CAYLVF010000454.1:0-2298 GCA_964387045.1 uncultured Melioribacter sp.
ATCCGCAATAGTTAACATTTCACCGGCATCTATCCAACCATATTTTTTTGTCAGTTCGCCAATTAGTTTAATCGCATCTCGCGCATTAGTTGTTCTTTCCAGCATTAATTGACATAAACGTTGACAGTCTATTAATCCTTCTTCAGATTGAAGAGATTCTCGTCCGCCGAAAGTTGTTTCACCAATTGCCAATTGATGTTGGTTCATTGACGGATAAGCAGTATTTATATAGGCATAGGTATGAGAAACTTGAGGGATTTCTCCAATCGGTATGTGCTTATAAGTCGGCATAGCAAGCGAATCGTATGGTTTACGGACATACATTGTTACTGTTGAACCTTCCGGATGATCCATAGCCGGAACCATATCAAGCCAGGAACGAGTCCGATGAGAATCATCTGTATGTGAGGTCATAACTGAACCATCGGATGTTGCTAATCTACCGACAGTAATTGTTGTGCATCCTTCAGGAACGCCCCCTTCCCAATCAGGTTTATCTTGTGCAAAATTGATTACTATAAAAAATATTGAAAGAAGAAAAACTGCAAATCCATTTTTAATTAACTTCATCGTTACTCCTTATTTATTAAAGTAAGCTGCTTTGTTTATATCATTAATCGAATTAAACTTTACCGGCGGATTCAAATATCGAGCAAGATGTTTATAAATTTTTAATCTAATTTCTTTTGCGGTTTTTGTATCCATTCTATCAAATGAATGTCCGCCGGGCAAATCTTGAAAGATTTCATACTCAAATTTCTTTCCGTCTGCTTTTAGAGATTTTATCAGGTGTTCAACTTCCAATACATTTACATCTTCATCGTTTGTATTTGTGTGGATAAGAAGGGGAGTATTCTTAAATTTATGAGTATTCCAAGCAGGTGATCTTCTTCTATATTCATTTACATTATCATCGGCTGATTCACCAATGTGATAATCGGCTTCGAATAGATCACGGTAAGATTGATTTTTATATCCCATACGAGCAATAACATCACTTACAGGAACACCGGCAAATGCTGCTTGATAATCATCGGGATAATCAAAAATGTTAAATAATGTTATCATTCCGCCGTGACTCCATCCAATTATGCCTACTCTATTTTTATCAACAAAATCGTAATTCTCAATCATATAATTTCTGCTGTAATAAACATCTTCATTTTCTAAACCGCCGTAGTCAATTTTTTCATAATGACCTCTGCCATATCCGGTGCTGCCGCGGTATTCCGCTGCAACAATAATATATCCTTGTGTAACAAGTTCTCTTACGATATGAGTATAATAAGTTGAAAAATCTGCGTGAACGCCACCGTGAGGGAAAACTATTAACGGATATTTTTTGTTATAATCAATCGATTTTGGAATAAAGACATAACTCCAAAATTTAGTCGGGTTACCGGCACCTTGAGCATTCGGATTTTTTTCTTTCCATAATGGAGGTCCGTACATAAATACTTTGTCGATATGCGCAACATCTTCGACTCTTTCGAACCAAATTAAATCATCGATTTTCTTTTCCAACACATCTAGTCTGTGTCTTAGATTTTCATCATTTTGTTTAAGTCTTTTAATATCATTTGCCAATTCAGTATTTGTCACTTGCGAATAAAAAGGTGATGTGAATGATATTATAACTAATAATGATAATAATACTTTGATTTTCATTGTTTCCTCCTAATACTCAACTTCACATATATCTAATTTGTTTTAGTGTCTGGTTATTTCTTTCATCAAAAATCTTTTTTCAAACTTCTTTTTAATAATTGATGTGATATAATTAGAATAGCTGATCCAAGAATAAAAATTATTCCAAAAGAATTGTATAGTAAACCCAGATTAATTCTTCCGTATCTAATCAACGAATCAAAAAAAGTTTGAACAGGCAAATACATAATAATTATCAATAACACCATATAGATCAAATTCATGAGGAAAGATAAAGAAGCTCCTTGTGAAGATGCAATACGAATCGGGTTTTTCTCGTTGAAGTTTACAAAGAGCGCACCTACGGAAAAATTCATCGAAATGATACTGATTGCAATTATAATATTCACAAAAAACATAATTAGCGTAAAATGGAAATTGAACTGAAGATTAACGAAAATATTCAGTACGAAAGAAATAGAAATAATAAACAAAGTGTATGGTGTTATTTTTTTAATCATAAATTTAAGCGGTGTGATCGGTGCTGATCTGATTTTCCAAAATGTTTGTCCTTCCAGGCTCACCAAAGGGAAAACAAATCTAAGCGAAAGAGTTGCTACCATGAATGTATTAAAGATGAAAACCGATAAA
>CAYLVF010000455.1:0-2296 GCA_964387045.1 uncultured Melioribacter sp.
ATCACGGTAATCTCCCGCACCGGGGGGTGGTTCAATTGCTGCGTTATCCGGAGCACTTGGCGCGTCGCTTTCTTCAATGGTTGCAAACTTAACGGCAAATAAAAGAGGAAGTGAAGAAGTAGATAAAATTTTAAATGATGCCGCAGAACGATGTCAGGAAATTAAATTCCAACTTATTAAATCCGTTGATGATGATACGAATGCATTTAATCAATATATGGACGCAATGCGACTACCGAAGAAAACAGATGAAGAAAAGAAGAAGAGAACCGCCGCAATGCAAGAGGGACTTAAAGTTGCCGTTCAAGTTCCATTCTCCACTGCGCAATTAAGTTATGAAGCTATCGAGATTGCAGAGAAGGTTGCTAAACATGGGAATCCAAATTCAATCACGGATGTTGGAGTTGGTGCACAAAGTGCTTACACAGGTGTTCTGGGCGGAGTCTATAATGTTTTAATAAACTTAAAATCTATTAAAGATGAATCCTTTGTGGAAGATATGCGAAACAAGTGTGACGAACTGAGGTCAAAAGCAGAAGCAAAATTGAAAGAAGTATTAGCGATGGTTGAATCAAAGCTTTAGAAGCTTTTCACTACAAAGGGTGAGGAGGAACACGCTGTGTAACCTTGCGCTCTCGATGGTAAAACTATTTTTCATAAATAATTTTTCCATCCTTAATTGTCATGCAGCAAATATTTTTCCCGACTTGATAAACAATATCTGCATAATGGTTTGTATTAAAAACGGCAAAGTCAGCTTTCTTTCCGATTTCCAAACTGCCAACCTCTATTCCTCTACAAACTGCCGCAGCGGAATTAATTGTAACGGAAGTTATTATTTCTTCAATTGACATCTTCATTTTTAATGCGGCTAAGCTCATAATTAAATTTAAGTTGGCGATATGAGAAGAACCCGGGTTGTAGTCGGTGGATAATGCAACCGGAATTTTCTTGTCAATCAATTTTCGTGCTGGTGCATAATCGTAATCTAAAAAGAATGAAACACCCGGCAGTAATACAGCAGTAGTTTTTGATTTTTTTAGTTTTTCAATTTGTTCATCGTTCAATACCTCAAGATGATCAACACTTACGGCTTTGTGATTAAGTGCAACTTCTAATCCACCAATGTTATTAAACTGTTCGGTATGTAATTTCAATCTTAGGTTATTCTTATTGGCAGCAGTAAAAATTTTATCAACCTCTTCGGCATTAAATGCAGTTAATTCACAAAATGCATCACAAAATTCTGCTAAATTATTCTTGGAAATATATGGAAGCATTTCATCTATAATAATCTCGATATATTTTTTTCTATCTTTTTTATACTCGGGAGGAAATGTGTGGGCACCAAGAAAAGTAGCTACGATTTCTATCGGATAAATCTTGTTAAGATGTTGAATTACTTGTAAGATTTTTATTTCGTCAAAAAAACTTAGTCCGTAACCGCTTTTTATCTCAAGGGTAGTAATGCCTTGCGAAATAAAATATTCGATCCTTGGTTTCACGATATTGACAAGTTCATCAAAAGAAGAATTTCGAACAGCCTTAACCGTAGAGATGATTCCGCCGCCTTTACGGGCAATTTCTTCGTAATCTGTCCCCTCGAGTTTCATTCTAAATTCATCTGCACGTGAACCGGCAAAAACAGTGTGGGTGTGGCATTCAACTAAACCTGGAAGGACTACTTTATTCGAAACATCAATAACTTCCTCGAATTGTTCTTGCTTTACATCGCTATTTTTTACAAAACCTTTTATGATACCGTTTTCAATTTCGATTGAGTGATTTTCTAACAATCCAATATCGGATTGTTCTTTTCCTTTTTTGAGATTTTTTCCCCGGGTGTCAATTGTTAAAATTTGGGCTGGATTAAATAATAATTGATTCATTAGCGACTCAAAAAAAGTTTATTTTGTTGAAGAAAAGTAATTTTGCGGTAATAATTTTACAAAAACTTTAATATCTCACATTTTTGTCAATAAGTCAATAATTTAGTATTTTTGTATGCTAAAAATTATGAGGTATCCCGCAATGGCATCTTCAAAAAAGTTAAAAATTCTTTTCGTCACATCAGAAGTCGTTCCTTTCATAAAAACCGGCGGTCTTGCTGATGTTTCTTCAGCGCTACCTCAAAAACTTCAGGAATTGGGGCATCAAGTCAGAATTGTTGTTCCCAAATATGGTGCGATCGACGAAAGAAAATACAAAATTCATGAAGTAGTTCGTCTCAAAGAGTTGACCACAAAAATTGGCGAAAAAGATGTAGTCTTTTCGTTGAGATCCTCTTTTTTAGTCG
>CAYLVF010000456.1:0-2296 GCA_964387045.1 uncultured Melioribacter sp.
CAACACCAATTTTAATTAGAGATTTGGTAAACCATTCATCATAAGCACCAAAAACCGACCGCACTCTGACAAAAGCCGATATAGCTTCACTTAATTTTTCTTGTTCTACCAAAGTTAAGCCGTAATAATATTGAGATTTAGCCCCGATATCGTCGGTACGTTTTGCCCCTACTTCACTAAAAAGGTTCTCGGCATTTTGATAACTACCTCGTTTTAATTCAAGAACCCCAAGTTCAACTTTGGCTTTATCGGCAAAGAGTGTGCCGTCATAGTAAGTAACAATATAATCTAAAGTTTCATATGCTTCACCCACTTTTTCTTCATCTAAAAGAAGATCGGCTTTCTCGAATAGTATTTCCGGTGTTCGTGCTACATTACCCACTTTATCTAGAACTGAATTGTACATTAACAAAGCTTCGTTATTCATTTTTAATTTTTGGTAAGTTTGACCGAGTTCGATAGCAGCATCAATTCCAACTTCCGATTTTAGATAATTATCAACTACAAATTTGAAATTAGCAATTGCATCTAAATCTTGCTGAAGTAATTCGGAACATTTACCAATCCAATAATAACCGTTAGGAGTTAACGAACTTTTTGAATATTGATTCACAAATTCCGAATAAGCTTGTTTGGCTTTTTGATATTCGCCTAAACTATAATAAACTTCTCCGATTTTATATTTCACTTGATCGCTTATACCGGAATTCGGGTTTAACAACACATATCTTTGAAGAGATTCAATTGCATATTGTGGTTGATTCTTCGCTATGTAAGAATATTGAATTCCGTTTAATGCATCAAAAATGTATTGAGAATTTTTATATTCACTTATTAGTCTGTTGTAATAAGTTATCGAGCTATCGTATTGCTCTATATTAAAATAAGCATCCCCTATTGAGTAGAGGGCAATCGGAACGATCGGAGATGACGGATATTTTTGAATCATTGTTCGGTATTCACTTACAGCACCCCGGAAATTATTTTGCTTAAAATTTATCCATCCAATTAAATATTGTGATTCGTCAGTATAACGGGATCGGGGAAATTTTTGCTGCAGTTCTCTAAATCTGTTAATTGCATCAGTTGATCTTCCGGCATAAAATAGTGCTTGTCCGTATTGGTAAAGAGCGTAATCATTATTGAGTGAGCTTTTATTTTGCGAAAACACTTCATCATAAACTTGACTTGCACGAGCGAAGTTTTTTGTTCCGTAAAAACTATCCGCTAATCTCAACCTTGCCTCGATTTTCTTTGCATTATTACTTGAACGTGAAATAAATTCGTTGAAATAAAATATTGCGTTCGCATAATCGCGGGAGTTGAAATATGCGTATGCCTTACCGAACAGAGTCTGTTCGCCCACTTCCGGATCGGTAATGTTAACTCTATTATAATAAGTAACTGCCCGTTGAAATTCACCTAGTGCAAAATTAGATTCGGCTAAATAAAAATTAGTTTTGTTGCGCTCATAGTTAGGAGCCAATTCTACTAATCTGCCGAGTGATTTTATTGATTCGTTAAAATTATCGAGATGGTAATCAGATATTCCCCGTCCAAGTAAAGCTTGGTTTAATTCGGAAGGAAAGCTCTGCCCTTCTTCGGAAGCAGTTTTGAAATATTCGCTGGCTTTATCAAAATCTTTTCTATTAAAATTAAGCTCTCCAATTAAATTGAGAACCCGGACTTTTACTTCTGGATTTTTTGAATTGACTAGAGGTAATAGATAATTTTCAGCAACTTGATAATTCTTTTTTAAATAAAATATTGAAGATAAATTGAAAGCAACTTGTTCACTAAGATTTTGCTGCGGAAAGTTTTCTAAAAATCTTATATAAAGTTCCTGTGCTCTATCTAAGTCACCGGCATATCGTTTTGATTCGGCAGCCCAATAAATTGAATTTGCAACGAGCGAATCATTATCCGATGTAATAAGTTCGACAAAAGCAGTGTAAGCATCATTAAAATCACCGCTTTGAAAATTTATTTTAGCCAGAGCAAATTTCACTTCCTCTTCATTTGATAAATCGGGATTTTTTTCAATCAATTCGTTAAATATATTCTTCGCACTTTCATATTCCTTTAGTTTGAAAAAAGAATTCGCAAGAAGCATCAAAGCCTCTGTCTCTCTTTTCTTATCGAGCAATTTAATCTTTGGATCGGACAACTCAATAACAGCACTATCATATTTCTTCAGATTAAAATAACTAGCACCAATTCTTAATTGAGCTAGTGGAATCAATTCACTATCTCTATGAAATGAGAGGAGTTCATCATACTGTTCGACTGCATTCTC
>CAYLVF010000457.1:0-2274 GCA_964387045.1 uncultured Melioribacter sp.
AACCCGGAAGATTTAAGGAAAATGACTCAGCAAGAATGGGAATCATTTCAAGAGAATATTAACAAAGGCACGAAAATGATTCACAGTGAAAGTTATCAGAATTATTTTAAGGATTTCGATTATGAGAGATTTGAGGAGATTATGGACAGAACGTTCAAGAACAGACCGCAAGAAATTATCGTAACGATAAAAGATGAAACGAGCAGAGGGATCGATTCGACAACTGAAAACGCAAATGCAGATTTTAGATAATAATTTTTTAGGATGCTGAGGATGTCGGATCAATAAAGCATCTGGAATATTGATTTGACCTGATTCATGTGTTATATTGGAATTAAATTTTGAAAAAAATCTGAAAATGTCCAAAGCAAAAGTTTACTCTTATAATGTAGCCCACAAGGTTTTAAGGAGCCGGACACTCCAAGATTTTCCTTGTGGGCTATTTTATTACAAATAGTTCTTTGATTGCATTTTTTAGGTATCAATTTTGGTATCAGTTGCCTAAAAAGTTTAGAATATGGTGCAGAATGCTGGTAGAGCAATTCATTCGTAATGAATAGGTCATCGGTTCAACTCCGATAGTCGGCTCGAAGGAATTTTCTCATTCACCTCAAATAAAGTAGTTTTTCTTATATACAATTTTCCATCACTAAAAAGAATTCGATTTTTATTCTCGTTGCCATGAAATCTTCTTATAAAAATTTTATTGTTTTTCTCCTTTCGGTAATCTTTTTTTCATCATGTTCAAAAGAAATTGTAAAGCAGCAGCAAGACTTTCCGTCCGAAATTAATGTGTATTTCAACAAAGATGCCGATACTAGTTATGCTTTCCCAAATAACAAAGCAAACTTCAATGTTAATTTTGAAGACATGTTAATTCATAGGATTAACAATGCTTCATCAACAATTGATATGATGGCTTATGAAATTAATCTGCCTAGGTTGATAAACTCTTTGATTACAAGAGCAAGCGAAGGTATTCAAATAAGATTTATAATTGATGCAAAAAGTTATGAAGAAGAGTTTGATGACGATACATCACGCGTTGAGCGTTATACGTTGATGAGATTGTATCTTGAGCAAATGAACAGGGGCATTGATAATATACCTGGTACTGATGATGATATAGCGATTTTATCTGATTCACCAATACTAGCGGTAACAGATTCAATTTTGCGAAAAAAATATAATCTTCCTGCAATTCCTAAAGAGTATAAAGAAGTAAACATAAAAATCGGCAATAAAGAAACGCGCGGTCATTTACTTGTCGATGCAGAATTAAAAGATCCTCGCAGTTGCAGTAATTGTTATTATTCACCCGGATATCAAATGCATAATAAGTTTGCAATTATTGATACACAATGGGTCTTCACCGGTTCTTGGAATTTTACCGTTACCGGATTATATGGTTCGGAAGCAGAAATGGAAAGAGGTGAATTAAATGGAAATCAAAATCATATCATAGAGATAAGGAACAGAGATTTAGCTTCAATTTATTTAACCGAATTTGAGGAAATGTGGGGGGGTAATAAATTTCAACCTGACCCTCGCTCAGCAAAATTTAACACTCGAAAAAAAGATAACACTCAACACTTGCTTTATATCGACGGAAGAAAGATTGAAGTTTATTTTGCACCATCAGATAATGTGCTTGAAAAAATTGTAAACGTAGTTGAACGCGAAGCGAATCGTTCTGTTTACTTTACGATTTTTGCATTTTCATATCAACCACTTGTTGACGTATTAAAAGTCAAATGGGAAGGAAGTATAGAAGACCTTGTTGGTGAGAGAACAGATTTTGATATAAAAGGAATTTTCGATGCTTCATTTTGGAATCAGTGGTGGTCGGCATCAATTAACATGTCCGGGAGAATCCCATCAAGAACCTCGTTATTAAATCCAATGAGAAGATGGAAGCACCCCGCACCGGTTTATCGTGATAGAGAAAGACGAAAACTCCACGCAAAAACTATGATTATTGATGAAGAAATTGTAATAGTCGGGTCAGCCAACTGGAGTGAAAATGCCGATAAAAAGAACGATGAAAATACCTTAATTATTTATGACAGAATGATAGCCAACCAATTCATGCAGGAGTTTAGGAGGCGGTAAAAAGCCAGAAAAAATTTTATTGGTCAAGCAGAAAAAATCCTATCGGATAATTATTAGAATAAAATTAAATCCACTCTTATGTCCATTTCCCCAATCTATTATTTCACAAAAAGTTAGCTGAATCAAAAACTCGAATTTTTGTTGAAAAAGTTCTTGACTTTA
>CAYLVF010000458.1:0-1630 GCA_964387045.1 uncultured Melioribacter sp.
CATCAAGATCTGTTTCCATTCTAGAATTTTCTACCATTCTATCAAAGAAGAATGCTGTTACGATAAGAATCATAACAAGAGCTGCAGCAGACTGGATTAAGTGTTTGTTTTTAGGACATTTCATAACTTACTCTCTTTAGTTAACATTAACTAACTTATAGTTTAAAAATTTCTTCCCTTTCTTTGTAAGAGCGCCGTTTAATATGATTTTCAGCAATTGATCAAACTCGCCGTCAATGGGTTTCGCATTTCTTTTGGTTACTTCGGTAATTGCGCCGTAGATCAGCTTTAGGTATAGTTCGATGGGATAATCGTTTAAGACTCCTTTTTTAATTCCGCCTGTTATTAAAAGCCGCAGCAACGGTATAATATTATATTTCCGGAACCGTGCGACCTTTACCCATATTTTAGGATGTGTCTTTTTTAGTTCGGCGAGTGATATATCATCAAATGCTTTTAAGTTCTCTTTAACCGTATCAAAGATCGTGTAAAACTTTTCAACGAAAGGCGATTCATTTGAAACAACATAAATCACATTGTAATATGCTTCACTAAGCATACTCATAATTGTTGTTTCGATAAGTTTATGTTTGCTTCCGAATTCTTTGTAAATATTTTTTTTGCTTACATTCAGATCGGCTGCAATATCATTTATAGGAATAGAATAAAATCCTTCTTCCTGAAATCTCTTAACTAAATATTTTTGTGTTTTCTCTTTAATCATAACCACACGAGTACGTTAACACTAACTAACTTTGTTGTTCAAAAAAATTATTTTGTTATCATTTCTTTAATTGCGTTAAATATGCTGTCCCCTTTTTTAGCAAGACTAAAACTAAATCCGCCCAGTCTCCATTCCAAAACCGTCAATCGAATGAATCCTAATATCATTGTAATAATATCACTTGTTTCAATATCTTTAAACTCATTGGCGGCTTTACCTTCTTCTACGATTGTCATCAGAAGACTTTTGCGGTATTTGATTATTCTAACAAGTTTCTGTTTTAATAAAGCACTTTGGCTGAAGATATCTTCCGAGAAAAGTACAGATGTCATTTCTTTGTTTTTTTGAAGAAAATCGAAATGGAATTGAATAAATCTTCTCAGCTTCTCGGTTGCCGTTGCGCCGCCGGCTAAATGCTCTTCAAGCAGATGATCGAATTCGCCGATGCGGGATAAGATTCCTAAAATTATGTCTTCTTTATTTAGGAAATGTCTGTAAATAGCAGGTTCGCTTATCTTAACCTTACCGGCTAATTCACGTATGGATAAAGATTCATATCCCCCTTCGTGAATAATATTTATTGCTTCATCAATAATTGTTTTCTGTCTTTCTTCCGTTGTCAATCGTGCCATATTTCTCTCATTAAATAATGTTTGTTAACACTCACTAACAAATATAATGTAATGTGCCGGTCTTGTCAAGAAAAAAATAAATTAATTTCTAAAGGGGTCACTTCTTAATGACTCTTGAATTTTAAAAACGTATGCCGCGAATGCGCGAATAAAGCATAGATTAATCCTTTTCCGCAGTTATAAAAAAAGTATTGCGTAAGGACAGCGACGATTTTTTTTTGTAAGTATTTTTGCTGTGGATTTACTATTATTTGGCTATGGGACTTACAATTCA
>CAYLVF010000458.1:1640-2272 GCA_964387045.1 uncultured Melioribacter sp.
ATGGGGTCACTTCTTAATGACTCTTGAATTCTTAAAGCGTATGCCGCGAATGCGCGAATGAAGTATAAACAAATCATTTTCTGCAGTTATTATAAATTGTTTGAGTAAGAGAATAGCAACTTTTTAATTAGTATGTAATTTTGATATAGATTTATTATTATTTGGTTATGGGACTTACAATTCATTACAACGGTAAATTTAATCCTTCCTCTTCACTCAAAGATATGATTGAAGAAGTTAAAGATATTGCTGCAATATATAACTGGAAGTATCACATTTACGAGAAGGGATTTTCAGACGATTCATTGAGAGGAGAAAATTACGATGGCAGGATTTATGGATTAAACATTATCCCGCCAAATTGCGAGCCGCTGCACTTAACTTTCCTTTCCAATGGAAGAATGGCTACCGAAATTGGCTTAAAGATGTGGGGGAATGCAACCGACCCTGAGGAAAAAAAGTTCTTGTATATGCTATTCACCAAAACACAATTTGCCGGAAGCGAAATCCATAAACTAATAATTCATATGCTGAAGTATCTTAAGAAAAAATACTTTGCCGAATTAAATGTTGTTGACGAAGGCAAGTATTGGGAATCGGGTGATGAAAAGTTGCTAGATGAAATTTTTGCA
>CAYLVF010000459.1:0-2263 GCA_964387045.1 uncultured Melioribacter sp.
TTAACTTAAATATAGTTGCTTTTCTTCGTGTCTACAAGATGGGGGAAGGATCAAGTACTTCTGATTATGGAGATAATAATAAAATCTATTACAGAATTAAGGCTAGGGATCTTTTAGGTAACTTATCAGTGTTCTCGGATGCAATATCAGACTGGGCGCCACCAACGCAACCGTCAATATCAATTTCCAGAACATCTAATGGTCATCCGAGAATTTCTTGGTCTGCGCCTGGGTCAAGCGAAATTGAGGTGTACTTGATGAGAAAGGAAGATCGCTTTTACAATCCCATGAGTCCATTCAAAGTAACTGGAACTTATTGGATTGACTATGACGTAGTTTGGCCAATAGGTCATGTTGTTAATGAAATTGATTACTATTATTTTGTTTATAAGCAGAGAAGATCTGAGTTAAAATCACCACCATCGAACACTGTTAATGCTTGGCAAAGCGGAGGTTCGGGTTTTATCAAAAAAGAAGGAAATGAAGAAGTAGTGCCGGATATATATGCTCTTTCGCAAAACTACCCGAACCCCTTTAACCCAACAACATTAATAAAATATCAACTCCCCGAAGCGGTAAACGTAACAATAAAATTATACGATATGCTTGGCAGAGAGGTAAAAGAATTTATCAATGATACTCAAGATGCCGGTTATTATGAGTTAACATTTGACGGAAGCGGTCTATCAAGCGGCACGTATATTTACAGAATTACAGCGGGTGATTTTGTAGATAGCAAAAAATTAATTTTGCTGAAGTAATGTATTGGTTCAAAATTTAACAAAGGGCACAGTCAAGTGCCCTTTCCTTTTAAATTCTCTATTCAGAATCTCTCATAAACTTCGGTTCTTCAAGCGAAAGCATCAGTGAGATTCTATGAGTATCGGGTAATCTTTCAGTTTCGGATTGGCTCATCCTTGCAAAAGAATAATCAATATAAATTTTCGGTAATTTTATCCCGGCACCTATTGTAAATTGTTTAACATCGTTATAACCGGCACGAACCGAAAACAAATTATCATAAGTATATTCCAACCCGAAATGAGAATCGAAACTAACGGGACCGACATTAAAATAAGAAGCAAACTCTCTTCCTTCAAATCTAATATCAAGATCAAGCACCGGCATAAATCTTCCGCCTAAAATATAAAAAGCATATGCAGCACCGACTTTTGCGGTCGGGGAAATTAATTCGTTTCTTCCCGTACTCCATGCAACTAAAGTAGTTGTTACATCTTGAACTGTAGCGCCCAAGTACAAGTTTTCATATGGCATATAGACTGCGCCAATATCAAACCCGACACCGGTTGCGCTGAACTCGGCTAAATCTCTTCTAATTACTTTAACGTTTGCGCCCCAATAAAAATTTTCAGAATGTCTTTTAGCAAAAGTTAGATAGAATGCCCAATCGGTATTATTAAATTCGGAAATTTTTGAATAATCGAGTTGATCGGTATTAATGTCTAAAATTCCATCACCGTTGGAATCCCAAAGTGCATCGCGCGTATCAGGAATTCCGTCAACACCGAGTCGAATAACACTTAAACCGAAACTCATATCTTTTCCGTAAGGAATAGCAACGGCAGCGTAATTATAATTTACAAGATCACCGAAATGTTCTTCGTGCATTAATGCAATTTGCGGGTAATCAATTCTTGCAAGTCCGGCAGGATTCCAGTAACCTGAGGTTACATCATTTACAATTGCCGTGTGAGCGCCGCCCATACCTAATGCCCGTCCGCCAACACCAATAGCCAAAAACTCCCCGGCATATTTACCGATTACCGTTTGAGCATTTAATGAAGTGAAAAGTGAAAAGGCAAACGTGAAAAGGAGCAATATTTTTTTAGACATAAGTTTCCTTAAAAATCTTTTAATTTGAAACGAAATTTGGGAAAAAGAAACTTAAAATCAAGGGAAAAACTCAAACCTCGAGTTAAAACCCCGGGGGTTCCCCGAAACTACTTCTTCTCCGTCTGCTTAGCTACCGAGCTTATTGCTGCTTGTATTTTTTCTTGATCACCGAGATAATAATTTTTTATTGGTTTCAAGTTTTCATCCAATTCATATACCAAAGGAACGCCGGTTGGAATATTAAGACCAACAATTTCTTCTTCCAAAATATTATCAAGATATTTTACAAGAGCGCGCAAACTATTTCCATGGGCAACTACAACAACCTTTTTCCCTGATTTAATCATAGGAGCAATTGTTTCATGCCAGTAAGGTAAAAATCTATCAATGGTTAATTTTAAACTTTCGG
>CAYLVF010000460.1:0-2252 GCA_964387045.1 uncultured Melioribacter sp.
TGATACAAAAGTAACAAAAGATCAAGGCTGGAAAAGAATCGTCTAAAATTCAATTACGCTTCACTAAAGAAAATAAACTCGACCCGAAAAAACAACGGGTCTCAAACCCGCCTTCATCCTAACGGATTACGGACGGGCAGGCAGAATTTTCTTTTTAACGTTTCTCTCCATTGAATTTTTATATGTCGATTCTTTTAAGGCCGTATATCTTTAGAAGATTTAAAAAACTTTATAGCTAAAAACGGTTCCGTCAGTTACTAAAATTTTCATAAATTTTTGCTTACCTGTTCTTTTCTTCACGATAAAAAACTCGGGATCTCCGCCCTGCTTCGACTTGAAAGAATCCCGATATAATGCATCGGGATGCAGAAAACGCAAAGTACCAATAGTTCAAGACTGCAAAAAAATTGTTAAAATTTATCTATGACGTGCTGCGGAAAATGAACAAGTTACTCTTACTTTTGTCTTGACACAAAAGTAAGCAAAAAGTCAAGACTGCAAATAAATTGCTAAAAATTATCTACGTTACGTTACGGAAAATGAACTCGTTCCGATATAATACATCGTCACTCAGACAGCATTTTCCGTTTAACACTTCACTTTGATAATTTTCTTTACGCAATTTATTTGAGGTCGTTTATTTATTTCCTTTAAGATAACAAATTATTGCTAATCAAATT
Source organism: uncultured Melioribacter sp. (assembly GCA_964387045.1). Taxonomy (GTDB): domain Bacteria; phylum Bacteroidota; class Ignavibacteria; order Ignavibacteriales; family Melioribacteraceae; genus SURF-28. The sequence goes on from CAYLVF010000460.1 coordinate 681, forward strand.
CTTAAGATCGATTCTTTTTAGGTCGTTTATATTTATTTGTTTTTAAGTTTTTTAAAAAAATACTTCCTCTCTTTGTAAGACCTGCCCGCCGCTTCGCTTTGGCATGGCGGGGAGGATTGAGGTGAGTTGGCTTTTATTTTTCTTCAAAAAGATTTCTAATTTTGGTCATTATTTGCAAGATAAAGTTCAAATTTATTTTGCCCAGTTTTCCAATTTAATTCCGTTTATTCCTTTAAAATGATTGGTGTTATTGGTGACTAAAACTAAATTGTGTGTAACTGAAGTTACCCCTATCATCAGAATTGATCGCTATGCGAAAAGATCAAAGTCGTCAATAGTAGTTCCAGCTTTTCTTAGTCTTGATTTTTCTTTTGCATATAGGTCAAGCGAATGAAAGATAGGAACAACTTTTACTCCGGTCAAAAAATTATCAAGTACTATTTGATTCTTTTCTTTTTTCTCACTATTCTCAACACCAAACTTCAATTCAGCCAGAGTAATCTCGGAAATAAAGCAGTTATCCGGATCAACTTCCTCAAATTTTTTCTTAAGTTCAAATTTTCCGTTGATGTAATAAATGCAGGTATTCGTGTCTATTAAATACTTTTTCATCCCTATTTCATCAGGACTACTTGACGGTTAAAAGTTCTACACTTATGAATCTCGTCTATAATTTCATCTGCAGATAGTTCTGATTCCCATGCGCCGAAAGCTTTGTAAAAAGATGATTTCCTTTCGGCGATGTCAGTCTTGACAGAAAGAGTAAGCTTGGAAATGAGGTCAAGTTTGTTATCCGGACTAAGATTATTTAGTAACCGCAAATAACCTTCAATAAGAGTTGTATTTATATCAATAGTTTCCATTTTCATCTTATTTTTTTGTGTTGGATAATGTAATAAAAACCGCATGATGTTACAAGTAACGAGATAAAAATCAAGTTCAAAGTATAAAGTTCAAAGGTCCGTCTTTCCGTCAGCTGATCCGTTGGCTAACGGACTAACGGACTTCGCCGGGACAGGTCCGTCTTCACCAAAAAACGGCTTCGCCGGGACAGGCAGGATAAAAGCACGAGTAAAGGTAAACGTGAAATATCAAACGTGAGACGAAGAATCGCATCAATGAACTATTAATACTTCAGAAATTCATCAATAGAAATATCTGCTTGTTTTAATATTGCTCTTAAGGTGCCTTCGGGCATATCGCCAGAGTGATTTGGAATTGTAGTATATAAATTCGTTGACTTATTATACCAAATTTCATGACTTCCGGCAGCTTGACGATAAAACTCAAAGCCAAGTTTCTTTAGTTTTTTACTATTTCTCTATAATTAAAACCTGCCAACCGTCCCAATTGAACTAAACCCCAATTACCAAAGGCATATCGAAATTGTTCTTCTCTGTTACAATATTTGCTCTAATATCAGATTTATCTTCTTGAGCTTCTAAAAGTTTTTTTGCCACATCGCGTGCAATTTCTAAAGTTTCTGTGATTGTTCTACCCTGTGCAACAAGTCCTTGGACTTCATCTGAAGTTGCTAAATATAGTCCTTCAGGCAATTTTTCTATATGGATG
>CAYLVF010000461.1:0-2247 GCA_964387045.1 uncultured Melioribacter sp.
CTACTTCCGCACCGGAATTTGCAGTCACTGTTTATGCCGCATTAACCGATCAATCCGCAATTTCTGTCGGCAATGTAATCGGGTCTAATATTTTTAATCTCGGAATTATTTTGGGAATTGTTGCTCTTTATTCTAGTGTTATTACTTCACGAACAATATTAGTTCGCGATTCTCTTCTGCTCTTCTTTGCCGGAATATTGCTGTTGATTTTCTTTTGGGATTTAACTCTTACTCGAATTGAAGGTATAATATTATTTGCAACACTTGTTATTTACATATATGTTCTTATCAAGAAAAAGGAACCGATTGAAGAAGAAATTCCGGAAGGTGATTTTAATTGGTTTGATGTTCCTAAATTAATCATAGGTGCGGCTTTAATTATCGGTGGCGCCCATTTCCTTGTAGAATCTGCAAGTAACATAGCTCGAGTATTTGAAATTAGCGAATGGATAATTGGAATCACCATTGTTGCAGCAGGAACTTCTGCACCAGAACTAGCAACTTCAGTTGTTGCAATAATTAAAGGCAAACACGGAATTTCAATCGGTAATCTCATCGGCAGTGATTTATTTAATATTTTGGGGGTGCTAGGTATTGCTTCAATATTAAAGCCACTTAATTTAGTACAAGCAGAATATACCAGCATAATCTTACTTGTTGCAGCAATGATAATCTTATTAGTAATGATACGAACCGGATGGAAAATTTCAAGAATTGAAGGAGCAATATTAATCGGTATTGCACTTTTCCGGTGGTGGTTTGATTTTATTTTTTAAGCCTAAATCCCCGGGATTTTTCTTATATAGAAGACATCAACCTACTTCAAAACTTCCATTTTATTTTGGATAAATCCCGGGGATTTTTTAAAAACTACTTATTCAAAATCTCCTCAATCTGATCCATTACATCATTCATTCTTTTCATTGTTAAATCAAAAGCTTCCGATGACATTGGATCGAGTCCGGCTTTCTTGATTAAGTTAATCGGATAATCAGAGCCGCCGCCTTTTAAAATTTCATAATATTTATCAACTGCGGGCTGACCTTCGGCTTTAACCTTTTCGGCGAATGCGGTTGCATAAATTAGCGAAGTAGAATATTGATAAACATAATAAGTATAATTTATAAAATGCGGAATGTATGCCCACTCATATTTAATATAATCTTCAACTGTGCAGACTCCCTCATCGTGTCCGTAATATCTTTTAACAATATCAAAATAAATATCACTCATTTTTTCGCCTGTTAAGGGTTCGCCGGCTTCGATAATTTTATGAATCTCCCATTCAAATTCTGCAAATGAAGTCTGACGGAAAATTGTTGTTCTTAATAATTCTAAATAAGAACCGAGCAAGAAAAGTTTTTCTTCATCGGATTTTGCATTTTTTACCATATAATCATTCAATAAATTTTCATTCATTGTAGAAGCGATTTCAGCTACAAAAGTTTCATAGTCGGAATAATAGAAAGGTTGATGCTTGTTTGAAAAATAACTGTGCATTGTATGACCGAGTTCATGGGCTAAGGTTGAAAGTGCATTATAATCGTCATTCCAATTCATTAATATAAATGGATTATGATCGTAAGCCGCACCGGAAGAATAAGCACCGCTGCGTTTGCTGTTAGTCGGATAAAAATCAATCCACCTGTTTTCAAACGACATCTTAACTGTATTTACATAATCTTCACCAAGCGGCTCAAAAACTTCTAGAAGAAGTTCTTGTGATTCATCAACACTGAACTGCATATCCACTGCTTTCACGATTGATGTATATAAATCATAATAGTTAAGAGTTTCTACGCCAAGCATTCTTCTCTTTAAATCAAGAAAACGATGAAGTGTAGGAAGATTTTTATTTATCTGATCAATCAAAGTCGTGTAAACAGAAACAGGAATATTAGGACCGCTTAATGACATCTCAAGAGCTGAATCGTATTTGCGGTTCTTTGCATAAAAATAATCTCCTTTAATTTTTCCCGCTAAATTTGCGCCAATAGTATTTTGAAACTTCCCGTAATTATTAAAGAAAGCTTCGAATACTTTTGCTCGATCTTCACGGTTTGGAACAGTACGGTATCTTACAAACATCGATGCAGAAAGTTCAGCCACTTCTCCGTTAGAAAGAGTAACCTTTGGAAGCGGTTTCTCCGCATTGTCAAAAATGTTATAAACAGTTGTCGGGTTGCCGGTAATCAATCCGGCGCTTGCTAAAATCTGTTCTTCTTCTTGAGTTAAGGTATGCTCACG
>CAYLVF010000462.1:0-2237 GCA_964387045.1 uncultured Melioribacter sp.
CGTCAAAATTACCTAAAATTTAATAAATGCCCAATATTCTGTAAATTTGTTTTTTAATACTCACTCAACAATGAAATTAATAGAAATATTAAAATACATTTCGGAAAATCCAGGCTCTGCATTTTTCTATACTCCACCAATTTATGAATCATCAAATTGTTACTTCTTTAAAAAATCCGATACTTCAATAAAAATATTCTCTGTTAATGAAATTGAAAAGCAATTAAATAAGATTGATGATTTACTGTTCCATGGATTAACCGCATTCGGTTTTATTGAGTATGAATTTGGTTATTTTCTTGAAGATCGCTTACAGAAAAATGTCAATCCAACAGATAGACCGCTGCTTCATTTCTTTTTTTCTGAAGAAAATTCTATACAAAAATTCGACAGCAAAGAATTGGACTTTGAGCAATTTTCAAATTTTATTGGAAGGAATACTATAAATGATTTTGAACTCAATACAACCAAAGAAGAGTATATTGAAAATGTATTCAAAATAAAAAAGTACATTAAAGAAGGGGATACATATCAAGTTAATTATACGGTGAAGTCAAAATTCAAAGTAACAAGTTCAGTTCTCGAATTATTTTTACAACTTATATTTACTCAATCGGCAAAATATGCGGCAATAATTAATTTGGATGACAAAATTATTATTTCTTCTTCACCGGAATTATTTTTTGAAGTCTATAACGATTCGATTATTGTAAAACCAATGAAAGGGACGATCAAACGGGGAATAAATCTTAAAAAAGATTCACAGCATTGTGAAGAGCTTCTTTCAAGTGAAAAAGACCGGGCGGAAAATATTATGATTGTCGATTTGCTGAGAAACGATATCGGAATAATTTGCGAATACGATAGTGTCAAAGTTATTAATAAATATAATATCGAAAAGTATGAATCGGTCTATCAACTTACTTCAGAAATAAAAGGGAAATTGAAGACTAATAATCTATCCGATATAATAACAAACTTATTCCCGAGCGGATCGATAACCGGTGCACCTAAACTTCGTACAATGGAAATAATTCACGAGTTAGAAAAAGAAAGACGCGGAATCTATACCGGTTTGATAGGCATATTTAAAAAACGAAGATCCATAGCAAATGTTGCAATAAGAACTATTGAAATTGATAACCGGACAAATACCGGTGAGCTTGGTATCGGGAGCGGGATTGTCTGGGACAGTCAACCCGAAAATGAATTTGAAGAGGTTTTACTCAAATCAAAATTTTTAACTGAACCGGCAAATTATTTTGAATTGCTTGAGACAATGTTATATGAAAATGGCGAAATATTCCTACTTGACTATCATCTAAAACGAATTAAAGAAGCCTCTAATTACTTCCTATTTTTATTCGATGAATCGGCATTAAAAAGTGAACTATTTAATTCGATTGAGAGTTTAGAAAAAAGTAAGAGTTATAAAATCAGATTAACTCTATCAAAATGGGGCTCGATTAATTTAAAGATAGAAGAAATCAAAAAAGAAACCGCCATTATTGATATAATTATTTCGGATGAGAAGATTAATGCAAAAGATAAATACCAATACTTCAAAACAACAAACCGCGAATTGTATGACACCGAGTTACGTAAAGCAATGGATAAAGGATTTTATGAAGTAGTGTTCTTTAATCAAAACGGATATCTTGCAGAAGGAGCGATTACCAATATTTTTATTGAAATTAATAATACCTTTTACACACCGAGAATTGAAGATGGAATTTTAAACGGATGTTATAGGCAATTTATTTTAGATAATCTTAATCAAAAAACTGAGTTTGAAAATAGTTTTTACGAAGTAAATAGCGGATCGTATATCCTAAATAAAATTCATCATAATGATTTTCAGGTTGAAGAAAAAGAGATAACATTCGAAGAACTAATTAATTCGGAAAGAATTATATTGGTTAATTCAGTTCGCAAAGATTTACTAGTTAACAGAATCTTTGACTCTAAAGGTAATTTGATAAGAAAATTTAACTAATTAATGAGTACTCAAAGCGACGAAACTATAAAACGGAAAAAAGACCACATTGAGATTTGTCTTAATGAGGATGTCGGTTTTTCATCTATCACAACCGGTTTTGAGAATTATTATTTTGAGCATAACGCAATTACCCAGGTTGATTTTAACAAGATTGACCTCACCACAAAATTCCTTAAGAAAAAAATAAATTATCCTTTCCTTATTTCATGTATGACAGGCGGTACATCCGAGGCTGAAA
>CAYLVF010000463.1:0-2236 GCA_964387045.1 uncultured Melioribacter sp.
TTCAAATTCCCGGAGCATACCCTTCAGTTTCTGGACGTGTGATACATCTTTTTTGCCCGGGTATTGAGTTTTAAAATAGTGGATCAGTTTGTTTACTCTTTGTTCCAGCTCAAGCGGCATATCTTCATTATATATTTCAATTAAGTTGCGGACCATTCTTCTTGCAATTGCTTCATCTTTTAATGTCCTGCTTCGGTACGCAATTCCATCAAGATATAAATTAACATCCCTATTCTTCCCTTCAACATTACGCGGTTCAAAGTAATTAGTATTGAATCTTTCGCGAAACTCGGACTCAGAAATAAACCGTTTGATTGCATACAATGTCTCCAGCATATAAGAATTGGTAACCGCAGTGAAGCCGCTTGTCATTGTTGCAAAATAATGTTTATTGAGTGGTTCTCTTACCAAATGCACAATAAGCGGTAAATAACCTGCCATGATATCATCGTGGTGTGGACCCGTATGTAAAAAAGTTTCACTTTTTAGTTGTCTTAACCCTTTGTTTATTCTGTTAAGTATATTCTCAGTTACTTTTTCATTTAATTCTTTATAAGTCTGATTTGTTTTCTCAAGTATTACTGTGCAAAATTTATCCTTCTGATAATTATTTTCATCGAGATCAAGTACTCTTTTCTTTTTGTTAACTGCAAGATTAATGATATTCCTTTCAATTGATTCATTAGAAATAGGATTTTCTTTAAACAGTTTTTGAAAACGTCTTTCCTTTAAACGTAGAGCGGCACCTTCCGTTAAATAGAAGCGAGCATTTTTCAACTCTTGAAGAACTGTAGCAGGATATAAATTTGAAAAAGATTTCTCGATTGCATCACGAACTACTCTCGATTTTGATTCGCCGGCAGCCATGATAATTGCGGTTGAATTTTTATTATATACGATTGTACTTAATCCGATAGTAATTACCAGTCTATTTCTGGCATTCTCAATACCCCCTAAATCTATAGAAGAGGCAGCTTGGGTTTGATAATTAATTTCGGTTAAACGAGTTGTAGAAAAGTGATCGCTTCCTTGAACATTGAATCCTATATGCCCATCCGGACCTATTCCGCCTAAGAAAAAACCTATTCCGCCTAATTCACGTATTTTCCTTTCATAGTTTGAACAGTACTCATCAACCAATTCAATAGTTTCTTTTTGTAACCTTTCCAATTTATTGGAAGGTAATTTTGTTCGTAGTGAAAGATCAACTTTTTGTTCATTAAAAATTTGATTTAGAGTTAGGTCCTCAGCAGTTGGAATTTCATCAACATTTATTAACAACGCCTTTTGGGGATCAAGATTAAAGTTGTTTAGATAGTATCTTTGTATATAGGAATAAAAACTATTGTGCTGGAGTGAATCAATAGGATAAAATTCATCTATCTGAACAAAGTGAAGACCGAACATATCGGGTTTTGAAGAAGTATTAATTCCAACAAGTTGAAGATCTTTTTTAACTTCGGTACTATCCCAATTTCTTAAATAATAAGTAACCCATTTTATAAAATGTTCTGGGGTTTTGCCTGTCGGCAACGATATAACTCCACCGGGATTATTAATCGACCACTCAATAAACCTTTGAGCGGTAAGTTTGCCCAACATTGGGAAATTTTCTACTTGAATAACCGGAATTTTTTCAGTGGGCTGGTATATTAATTGTTTACCGGATTTTTCTAAATAAAATTTTTCTACGTTAGAGATTTCTTCAAACTTAGTTCCATTTAGATGATTTGATAACATAACTTTATCTATGACTTTTTATAACTTTCGATCCTTCACGAATATGTTCGTAAGTTGTTCCGCAGCAGCCTCCGATAAATTCAATACCAAGTTCAATTAAATTCTCAACAAGCTCGGAAAACTTATCTGGGGTTTCGTCGTATTCAATTTTCCCATCCGAAACTTTCGGTAAACCTGCGTTCGGTTGAATAAGTAAAGGTAGATTGCTTACTTTCCTTAATTCTGCGGCTACACTTTTCATATCTTCTAATCCATGTCCGCAATTTGAACCAATAAAGTCAGCACCATATTCATATAGTTTCTCCGCCGCTTCTTCGGGTGATTCTCCGAATGAAGTTCTAAATCCTTGAAGACCTTTTTCGAAAGTAAGAGTAACTCCAGTACATCTACTCCCTGTTTTCTTCGCGGCTTCTAGCGCAATTAAAGCCTCATCAAGTGAGATCATAGTTTCAATCAATATTAAATCAGCTCCGTTATCAATCAGTATTTGAATTTG
>CAYLVF010000464.1:0-2228 GCA_964387045.1 uncultured Melioribacter sp.
CGTGTTCTTTATCATCAGGCAGACTCAAAATATCCTTGTGTTCCATAATTTTAATTACTTGTCCGGCATCGGAAGATTTATTTCCATTAATATCGGTTTCTTTTACACGAACGATCCTGCCGTAGTAATTTTGTTTATAATCAACGTCAAACAACCCTGTAAGAACCATCATATCACAATTAGCTTCGTAGAATTTTTCTTTAAATTTTCGGACTGCAGTTTCATCGATTAATCCCATATCGCCTGGGAAAACATAGACAATTCCGTCATAATTTTTATCTTCTATTCTTTCAAGTGCAACTTGAACCGCATGACCGGTTCCGTTTTGAACGGCTTGATAAACATAGCTTCCGTTCTCATGTCTACCAATTGTTTGGATTACATCTTCGGCTTTAATACCCACCACAACGATAACATTAACATCGTCTAAACCTTTACTGCATGCATCAAAAACACGCGCAACTGTTGGTTCGCCCCAAATTGCATGCAGCATTTTTGATTTATGAGATTTGATTCGTTTTCCGTGTCCCGCCGCTAATATAATTGCTGTCTCATTTTTATCCGTATCAAATTTTGAGGAGTATTTTTCTATTAATTCAAGGAGATTTAAATTTTCATTCATTGTGTTCATTATAATTACCTTTTTGACTACATGTATAAAATGTTAAATTTGCCGTAATAATTTAGTAAATATTTATTTCAAGTATAATGTTCAAAAACTCCGGGGGTTTATGAAATCAAGAAATTTATTCATCATGTTAATTTTATTTTCATTATCGGTTTATTCGCAGCAGAATAATTTCGGAGTTGGTTTAATGGTCGGTGAACCAACAGGATTAAGCGGCAAATATTGGGTCAGTGAAAGTAATGCATTTGCAGCCGGCATCGGCGGGCATTTTGTCGGTCCGAATGACGGCTTGTCAATTCATCTTGATTATTTATATCATATCGACAATACGTTTCAAACAAATTTCAGATTTCCTTTGTATTATGGATTTGGTGCTAGAATAAGAACCGAGTCCAATAAATTCGGTTTGGGATTTAGAGGTGTAGGTGGTATATTATTTTATCCCGATTCAATTCCGATAGATATTTTTATCGAACTTGTACCGGTTTTTAAGCTGCTTCCAAAAACAAATCTTGAAATTGATTTATCATTAGGTGCAAGATACTATTTTAATTGAGACAATAAATGAAACAAAAACCCGTCACATATTTTGACAGCCCCGAAAGAAGCAGTGCAAAGCAAATACAATCTGAAAAGAATTTTATTGATAATTATCCGTTAATTCAAACCTTATTAGAAAGTTTTCCTGAAATTGCATTGATCCTTAACGAGAACAGGCAAATTGTTGCATGTAATCAAAATGCAATCACTGGTTTTGGGAAAAGCTCTTTTGAACAAATCTTAGGAAGACGGGTTGGCGAAGCGATTTGCTGTATTCATAGCAATGAAATGGGAGAAAACACATGCGGTACTTCTAAGTTTTGTGCTCAATGCGGTGCTGCTAATGCTATCAAATTTACCCGCGAGAATCTTGTTAAAGCAATTGAAGAATGCCGCATAACAAGCGACAATAAAGGGAAAGAAGAATCTTATGATTTTTTAGTAACTACAAATCCATTACACCTTAACGGACGTAAGTTTACTGTTTTTGCTGTCCGCGATATTTCCAACGAGAAAAGAAGATTAACATTAGAAAGAATATTTTTTCACGATGTTTTAAATACTGCGGCAGTTGTCAACAGCATTAGTTCAATTCTTCATGAAGAAGAAGGTGAAGAATTTGAGATATTACTTCAGTCTCTAAAAGAAGCTTCAGATCAATTAATTCAAGAAATACAATCACAAAGGGATTTAAGAAATGCAGAAGACGACAAATTATCGGTCGATTTAATTCCCGTAAAAGTTAACGAAATTCTTGAAAGCGTATATAGACAATATTATCAGCATTCAATGACCGACGGCAAGAAATTATCACTTAGAAAAATTGATGACTCAATTGTAATTAATACAGATAAGCGGTTATTAATTCGTTCTTTTTCAAATCTTGTAAAGAATGCGGTTGAGGCTTCAGCTGTGGGAGATATGATTGAAATTTTTGCTGCAACCGGAGATAATTGTGTCGTAATCAGTGTTAAGAATCCGACTTATATACCCGAATCCGTCCAATTACAAATTTTCAACAGGTCATTTACTACCAAAAAAGGAACCGGAAGAGGAATTG
>CAYLVF010000465.1:0-2223 GCA_964387045.1 uncultured Melioribacter sp.
GGTGTGCCCGGATTGGCTAAAACACTTCTGATTAGAACACTCGCCGATGTATTAAACCTTAATTTTAGTAGAATTCAATTTACACCCGATTTAATGCCGGGTGATATTACGGGGACAGAAATAATTGACGATGATCGTGTTACCAATCAAAGAAGTTTTCGATTTATAAAAGGACCGATTTTTTCAAACATAATTTTAGCCGACGAAATAAATCGTACGCCGCCCAAAACTCAAGCTGCATTGTTAGAAGCTATGCAGGAATATAAAGTAACAGCCGCCGGCAACACTTATACTCTTGAAGAACCATTTTTTGTACTTGCTACACAAAACCCAATTGAACAAGAAGGAACCTATCCGTTACCCGAAGCGCAGCTTGATAGATTTATGTTCAACCTTTGGCTTGATTATCCAAAGTTTGAGGAAGAACTCGAAATTATAAAAACTACAACGAGCAGTTATAAACCCGAATTAAGCAAAGTTGTCAGCAGTGATGAGATAATCGAATTTCAAAATCTTATCAGAAGAGTTCCGGTTGCGGATAATGTAATCGAATATGCGGTAAGAGTTGTAAATGCAACACGAACTAACTCGAACTCCAATGAATATATTAAGCAATGGGTAAATTGGGGTGCCGGTCCAAGAGCATCGCAGTATTTAATTCTAGCAGCTAAAACCAAAGCTGTAATCGACGGCAGGTTTACTCCGAATATTGATGATGTGAAGAGTTCTATGCTCCCGGTATTACGGCATAGAATCATTCCAAATTTTAATGCTGAAGCCGAAGGTATTTCTTCCGTTGAAATTATTAATAAGATATTGTCCGAAAACGAAAACTAATTTTGCGCATGAAAAAATTTATATATCTAATTATCATTCTCCTGTTTATTGGTTGTTCTGATAAAGCATTGGATGATTCAGAATCTCAAGTTGAAGAAATTACATTAAACGAATTTGGATTAAATACCGGCTCACTTATAGAAATTCGTGAAAGAGTTAAACGAAATCAAACTTTGAGCGATATGCTCCTTCCGCATAATGTTACTTACGGTCAAATTCATCAAATTGCACAAGTATCAAAAGATATTTTCGATGTAAGAAAAATTCAAAGCGGTAAAGATTATATCCTCTATCTTCAACCCGATTCGATAAATACTGTTAAGTATTTTGTTTATCAAGAATCCCCGTTGAAGTATTATCTATTCGATTTGACTGACTCTATCAATGTTACATACGGTGAAAAAGAAGTTGAAGTACGTGAAGGTGAAATTGCCGGTAAAATTTATAATTCGCTCTACCAGACTTTGGAAGAATTAAAAGTAAGTCCGTTACTTGCACTTAAACTCTCTGAAGTATTTGCATGGCAGATTGATTTTTATGGAATTCAAGCCGGTGACAGTTTCAAAGTAATATATGAAGAAAAACATTTAGACGGCAAATTCATGACGGTCGGTAGAATTAAAGCCGCAGTTTTTAATCACCGCGGAAAAGATTTTTACGGTTTCTATTTTGAAGAAGAAGAAAGTGCCGATTATTTTGATGAAGAAGGGAATAGTTTGAGAAAAGCTTTCCTTAAAGCTCCGTTAAAATTTAGTCGAATAAGTTCCGGTTATTCCAATAGAAGACTGCATCCTGTATTAAAAGTTTACAGACCTCATCAAGGTATTGATTATGCCGCACCAAGCGGTACGCCTGTTCAATCAATCGGAGACGGTATTGTTGTCGAACGTTCCTATCATCGAGGCAATGGTAATTGGGTTAAGATAAAACATAACAGCACTTACTCAAGTGCTTACCTTCATTTATCGAAATTCGGTCAAGGAATTACAAAAGGTTCAAGAGTTCGTCAAGGACAAATAATAGGTTATGTTGGAAGTACAGGTTTATCAACCGGTCCACATCTCGATTTTCGTTTTTATATAAATAACTCTCCCGTTAACTTCTTAAGACAAGAATTTCCTCCATCAAAACCAATCGATAAAGAATACCACGATGCTTATTGGGAATTTATGTCTGCTATGAAAACAAGACTTGATAGTTTATCGGAAAAATCTGATGAAGATGTTTTAGCCGCGAATTGAAATGCAAACCTTTCAGAAGAAGAGCTAATGTAAACTTTTTACTGTATTTTTTTATCAGGAAACTCCGTATCCGTCCTCCGAAGTTGCCCGACTTTTATAGGTCTGTTGGTTAACGGACGTAAGTGGTTTTACTAACTCGAGCTAT
>CAYLVF010000466.1:0-2220 GCA_964387045.1 uncultured Melioribacter sp.
GTTTGTGAAGGACATCATTAATAGCGATAAAAAAAGTACGATTGTTTTATTTATTGCTTTCATTACAATACTCCTTTGATGATTATGTAAGTTATTTAATTATGTGAATGTAAATACAATAAGAACACTATACTATAAAGCAAAGTTGAGATTCGCTACACTGATTTTAACGAAATAAGATAGTGATTAATATTTATCTAATAAATAAGATTTTAAATAAAACTAAATCCCAAACTATTAAATAAATAATCTTATCCTGCTTATTAGCTAGTTGTCGGATACGCGGATGAGATCAAATCAGAAATACTGAAATGGAGAGATAAACTTTATTGGTCGAGAGAAAAGGGGGTGCTCTGTCTTCAATTAATAATGTTTTTGAGAATTTGTTAGTGAGCAAGTTGGTATCAAACGAAAGAATAGAATTTAGCTCGGTCGAAATTATCGATTCGGTTTTGGAAGAGACAAAATTATCTTTAACCGAATTGTCAACAATAAAATCTTGGCAGCAGTCGTCTTTTTGTTTGACTAAAGTAGAATTAAAATCATTTTCGATATCACAGCAAGAGGTTTCATTTATTTTTTTGGAATGCATTTTGCAGCCGTTGCCCAATTCGATGGAATTCCACAAAGTTAGTGACTCCATCGTATTGCAGTAATGCATAATTAACGGCATCCCCGTTGTAGATAACGTAAAGAGAAAGATTAATGATAATATGAAAACTCGTTTTCTCATAATTTGAGACTAACTTATATATTTATCCGTTAATTAGCAAAGGTAATTTTCTTTACACATACGAATATAACTTCCCCGACTTGAAAATTTATCTAAAGAAATTTTGTCCGCTTATCTGAAATAATCAAAAATAATAGTAAATTTAAGATAACTAATCTTTATTTTGACTTAACTGCTTAATATTCCGTTAAAAAGAAAAAGAGAATTGACTAAATCTCAACATAAAATTTACGTTGGTTTTTTCATTATGACCGGTAGCATCACCTTTTTTCTCTTATTATATAATGGTTATGATTATTACGCAACTTCTTTAAGTGAAAGATTCTATCACCCTTCGCATGAGATACTAAAACCGTCCGGTTTTTACGGGCACGGATTGGGAATAATCGGCTCTTTAATGATGTTGATTGGAGTTGGTAGTTATATTGCGAGAAAAAGAATAAGAAAAATCAATAATCTTGGGTTATTAAAACATTGGTTGGAGTTTCACATTTTTATGTGTACCGTGGGTCCTATGCTCATAATTTTTCATACCGCATTTAAATTTGGCGGTATTGTCTCGGTTAGTTTTTGGAGTATGACCACTGTCGTTTTAAGCGGTATGATTGGTAGATATATTTATGCGCAAATTCCTAGAGGTATTTCCGGACAGCAGATTTCACTTCATCAACTTAAATTGATGGAAAACGAATTAGGGGAAAAACTAAAAGAAAAAACAGATTTATCGGAAGACCTATTAAAAGAAATCGATGCTGGGAAAAATTACAATTCGAATCAAGATATGTATAATACATTGCGCTTGTTATTAAAAGAATACTACATGCATTATAAACATCTAAAACAGTTAAAAAAAGAATTGGTAAAACAGTCAGTTTCTACAAAAACCAAAAAGGAAATCGTTAAACTCACCAGGGAAAAACTAATTTTAAACAGAAGAATCGAAATGCTTCGTACTATGCAAAAATTATTTAGGTATTGGCATATTTTCCATTTACCGTTTGCCGTTATAATGTTATTGATAATGTTAGTTCACGTTGCAGTAGCCGTTGCATTCGGTTATAGATGGATTTTTTAAAAAAGGAGACGGTATGAAAATAAAACCACTATTTATCTATCTCGGAGCTTTTGTATTGGTTGTTATTGCAATTATTATCTTCAGTACAAATAAAAAAACCAACTTTAGATCAACACAATTTGAAAATGAGAAACAAATTCCGGACGATGACATTCATAATAGTTTAGGAACTGCACCGGGCGGCGGTAATGTATCAAGTGAGTTTAGAGAAAGAATGAATAAACTGAAAGCCAAGTATGAAGAAGATCCTGGAGACACAGCAAATACTTTGGAATATGGCAGACTGCTGGCTGCCGCTCATAAACCAGAAGAAGCTTTGAAAATATTCAATTATATTTTAGTAATAGACAAAAATAGAGATGATGTCAGGTTCGATGTTGCGACCGTTTATTATAATTTACAAATATTCTCC
>CAYLVF010000467.1:0-2215 GCA_964387045.1 uncultured Melioribacter sp.
AGAAAGAATTTTCAAAAAGGTTATAAAGAAGAAAAAGGTCATCAAGTAATTCATTTTAGAGAAGCATTCCACGGACGTTCGGGTTACACAATGTCACTTACTAATACAGACCCTAATAAGATAATGTATTTCCCAAAATTTAATTGGCCAAGAGTAATAAATCCTAAAATCACTTTTCCATTGAGTGAAAATCTTGACCATGTGAAACAACTTGAAGAAAAAGCAATCAATGAAATTTATGAAGCAATAAAAAACCACAAAGACGATATTGCCGCAATAATTACCGAACCGGTTCAAGCAGAAGGTGGCGATAACTTTTTCAGGAAGGAATTCTTTATTAAACTCCGCGAGATTGCCGATGAAAATGAAATCATGCTAATCTTCGATGAAGTACAAACAGGTATCGGTTTAACCGGCAAGCTGTGGGCATATGAACATTATGCAAAACCGGATATTGTTGCATTTGGTAAAAAGATGCAAGTATGCGGAATCATGGTAAGCGATAGAGTAGATGAAGTAGAAGAAAATGTATTCAGAAAATCCAGTAGAATTAACTCAACTTGGGGCGGAAATCTAGTAGATATGGTTCGTTCTCAAAAATATCTTGAAATTATTAATGAAGAAAATCTTGTAGAAAATTCTAGAATTGTCGGAGAATATTTACTTCATAATTTAGAAGAAGTACAAATTCAATTCCCTGAATTAGTTTCACAAGCTCGCGGTTTGGGATTGATGTGCTCTTTCGATTTCCCAACCACGGACCAAAGAAATAAATTCTTACAAGAACTATATGATAATAAAGTTTTAATGCTTAGTTGCGGAAACAAATCAGTACGATTCCGTCCCCCATTAAACGTTACAACAGAAAATATTGATGAAGCCATAACTATAATGAAAAAAATTCTCTCAAAGATGAAATAAAAATATTTCCCTCTTTCCCTCTACTGGAATCTGCGGTCTATGTAAGTGATACTTCTTCATAGACCGCCGTATATCTCCATCTCTGTGAAGAAATTATTTATATTCACGCTGTGAAAAATTTCTTAATCGTTATAATATTACCGCTGATCTTGTCTGCACAACCGCTTGATGAAGACGTAAGTTTTCTATCTAATTATATAATATCAGAAGAATTCTTATCAATCCGAAATTCAGTTGATGATCTCTCTGCAATTGATTCACTTTATAAAAAGGCGTTGAATTACCACAACGATGATATTGCAGAAGCGTTACTAACTGTTACGTTTGCATCACTTGCTTTCAAAGAGTTACCGATACAAGTTCCGATAATAGGTTTAAAATTAGTCTTACCTTTAGCAAGAATAGACGACCACATCTTCAGTAATAAAATAGACGCTCTTCCAAAAGATATATTCTTTAACTCACCTAAAAGTAAGTTTGGTGATAAAGATAAAATCACACATTTCTTCGGAAGTGCTTATCTTTCTTATACGGTTACGTTATTCAAACTTTCTAAATTTATGGGTATCTTTGTTGAGTTTTTTGAAGCGGCATTTAAGGTTGACGGCTTTCTTGATTATAGAGATATGAAAGTAAACAATCTTGGCGAATTATTCGGATTATCATTAAGAAAAAACCCGGGATTATTGCCGTCTCAAGTTTTGAAATTTTACGACTTATTTTACTTTAGACTAACAAACTGAGAAATATATGTCGAAGATATTAATAATTGATGATGAAAAAGAAATTTGCGAAAGCATTAAGATGATACTCGAATATTCCGAAGGGGCATTCGGTGAAGATTACGAGGTGGAATATTTGACATCATCAAAAGGAGGTGTAGAGGAATTAAAAAAGAATAATTACGATGCACTCTTACTTGATATTCAATTGCCGGAGATGAATGGTTTCGAAGTCCTAAAGTGGATTCAAGATGAAAACATTGCTATAAAAGTAATAATGATCTCTGCTCATAGCAGTCTCGAAAATGCAGTGAAAGCAACAAAGTTAGGTGCATTTGATTTTGTTGAAAAACCGATTGACCGCGATAAAATTTTAATAAGTGTTAGAAATGCTGTTGAACAGTCTTTTCTTCTAAAAGAAAATAAAAAATTAAAAGTTGTTCTCGATGAAGAAGGTGAAATACTAGGAACATCAAATGGTATTAAAACCGTTCTGGAAACTATTAAAAGAGTTGCAGCAACCGAAGCAAGAGTTCTAATCACCGGCGAAAACGGTACCGGGAAAGAATTAG
>CAYLVF010000468.1:0-2204 GCA_964387045.1 uncultured Melioribacter sp.
TCTTTACGACGGTGTTAATCTTCAAGTAAGACACGGCATTTTCAAAGTTGAAGGATTCTACGGCGGTAATGTCCCGGCATATCAAAAAATGGAATTAACAGATGATTGGTCAAACGATTACGTTTTGGGTGGTGAATTTACTGCTTATCCCACAGAAGAATTAAGAGTAGCAGTTAACTACACACACAAAAATTTCAAAGCTCAAGATTACGACGCAATCCGATTAAATGAATTTAACGTCTTAGATACTATCTTAATAAAAAGAGCTTCCAATCAATTTGAATTTTTAGGTGCGGACGTATCTTATAATCTTCCGAAAATAGTTGAAGTTCATGCGCGGTATAATTATGATCTGAATTTTTCGCAGACTTCCAAGTTTGAGATATCCACTAGATATTCTCAGATAGAAGATTTCGGAATTTCGCTTTATTATAATTACCGTGAACCGAAGATTAGATATAATTCGATTTTCTCTGTTTTCAATTATGCAAACACACAGGAAATTGAAGGTGGAATTGATTATAAGTTCAGCAGTTTTATTACTGCTTACGGTAAATTCGGTAATGTTACTTATGACGACGAAAATTCACAAAGATTAACGCTTGGTGTAAATACAATTTACGGTTCGGCAAGTTACAGAAAAACATTCGGTTACGCCGGAGAGCTTGATGCTATTTCTGTTTATACCGCACGCTCTTTTGCCGATGGATTTGTTACTCCTCAAGTAGGATTAACTTATACAAGCTACAAACTCTCAGCAGATTCCGAAACAAACTCACTACTTGCCGTTTTAGGAGGAGTTAATCTACGTCCATGGAGAAATCTTTCTTTCGATCTTCAAGGACAATTTGTAAACAACAAAATTTATGATAACGATTTTAGAATTCTCTTTAAAATCAATCATTGGTTTAACACTAACTTTTAGACTAATTATGAAAAAACTATATGCTTACTTAGTTGTCTTTCTTTCAGCTGCAATATTTCTTTTTGCTGTTGCTTTCACTACAAGCGAAGAGCCGACGGAAAGAACCAACAAAGACGTTATCATTTTTTCACATTCGCTGCATGCCGAATTAAGCGATTGTGAATCATGCCATACAGGTGTTGCAGAAAGTTTATCGTTGGGTGATAGACTTCTCCCGGAAAAAGATGCTTGCGCAATGTGTCATGATGTCGAAGATATGGATGCCTGCGGTACTTGCCACTATGAAGATGTTTTTGAACCGATGATTCAGAAAAAATCTAAATTGTTATTCTCGCACAAGTTTCATATCGAAGAAGAAAATTTAGAGTGCATCGAATGTCATAAAGGATTTGAAGAAATTGATTATAGTTTTCAATCATCGCAAGCAAATCCGCCGATGATGCAGTGCTATTCATGTCATAATGATAATGCAGTTGCAACAAACGCTTGCGAAGCATGCCACGTATCTACGGTTGATTTACTTCCCGACAATCACAAAACAGCATCATTCTTTAAGAATCACAAATTCACGGCAATGGCGGCTAATGCCGATTGCGCAATGTGTCATAACAATGTCTTTTGCGAAGATTGTCACGTTTCCACAAATGTTATAAGTGAAACAAACTTAGCCGATAATTTTTATACGCCGTATTCTCCTCATACTTACACTGATAATGAGAAAAAGCAGGTTATCAATCGTGTACATGATTTGAATTACCGCTTCTTGCACGGCATTGATGCAAAAGGCAAAACAATGGAATGCCAGACTTGTCATGAAACCGAAACGTTTTGTGCCGCATGTCATGCATCAAACCATGAAGATTTTGCATCCTCGGGAATCTTACCGGCTTCTCACCTGGCTCCTAATTTTGTAATGATCGGCGTCGGTTCCGGCGGAGGTGAACATTCACGATTAGCAAGAAGAGACATTGAAAGATGCGCTTCATGTCATGATGTTCAGGGTGCAGATGCAAATTGTATTATGTGTCACGTTGACCCTGATGGTATTAAAGGGACTAATCCTAAAACTCATACAATCAATTTTATGAGCAGTACTAACGGTGATTGGCATAACGATGCCGGTTCGGTTTGTTATAATTGCCACACCGACGTTAATGCTTATCCCGGCGGAAATCCGAATTTTGGTTTCTGCGGTTACTGTCATAATAAATAAGATTAATTCTACAGGTAAACAATGAAATACATTATTTCGTATTCAAGTTTATTACTTCTTGCAGCA
>CAYLVF010000469.1:0-2197 GCA_964387045.1 uncultured Melioribacter sp.
TTATCTGCGGCAATAAAGACAATCAGAATAAACCCTATGAACATAATAAAGAATTGAAAAACATCAACCCAAAGATTTGCTTTGAATCCACCTTTTAAGAGATAGATTGACGAAATGATAAAACCGATTACCATCCCGTATCCAAAGTGAATATCAAAAAGAAGAGAGAATAAACTTCCAACCATCAAAAGATAAGGTGCCGGAGAAATTAGAAAGAAAATAACAAGAGCAGAGAGTAAACTGACTTGTTTGCCATATGTTTGTTCTAATTTTTCGGGAATTGTAAATAGAGATGCCGACCTAACTTTCTTAGCAAAAAATATTGCGAAGAGAATTGCAAAAATATAATATGGTAGTCCTTGCGTAAACCAACTTACTAAACCGTAACGATATGAAAATTCTCCTACTCCTAGAATTCCGCCATACCACGTACTTACGGTTGTCGTTACGAATAAAAATAAACCAACTTTGCGACCGGATAATAAATAATCTTCTTCATTTTTTTGTTGTGAACGTGGGACTAAAAATCCGATAAGAGGAACAATGGAAAAAAATAATATGATAATTACAATATCAAGAAAGTCTAAAGAAATCATTCCGTTTCAAGACCTCGTAATCACGCACTATTAGAACTTTTCCTTTGGATATTTTTACAGAAACCTTGCTGCTTATTGCAACATTGCTTGTACTCTCATTTACACCGAATGGAAGTGATTCATTACTAAGCGAATATTTCAAACCGGTAGTTGTAATCTTAGTTTTTTTATCGATACCATATAAAGAAATAATTTCACCTATTTCAGTATCGAGCGATATGTTCGATTGATAAACTTTCATAAATGATTTTTGATGAAGCATTGCAGTGTTAATCTTATCGCTATACTTTAATAAAACTCCGATATTACAAAAAGAATGATCAAGTCTATCACCGGTTGCACCGAGTAAAACTACTTCCGAATATTTTTTTGATATTGCAAGTTTAATTGCTTTTTCTACATCGGTATCGTTCTGTCTATCAAGTTTTATAAATTTTGTCCTGCTTTCGAAGAAATCAAAACTCTCATCAGTTATTGAATCAAAATCCCCGATAATGTAATCGGGGATAAGATTTAATTTATAAGCTGTATTTGCACCACCATCGGCACAAATCAATGTTGAATAACCCGTTTTTTGCAAATATGCAATTACAGATTTTTTCGGGGCGTCGCCATTCGCTAGTATCAAACATTTTTTCATTATAAACCGATAGTTAATCCGATAAGATAGTTTCTTTCGGCAGCCGGATAATATTCCTTGCCTACTGCATGAGCTGCATAAAGATTATCAAAAATATTATTTACTTGGATAAATAACTTAACTTTTTTGAATACCGGTTGAATCGAAAACTCATAGTTTGCAATTAGATTTGCAACAAAATATGATTCAACAAGATTATCATCGTAATTTATTATGCCGGGATATTCTTGTAAATAATTATTCAATTTGTCACCGTAGTTATCCGAATAATATTCTCCGACATACTTCCCGAATAATTGAATAGAAAAATCCGAGTAATAAAATCTTAGGATTGCGTTAAAAGTCGTACTAGGGAATCCGCCGATTTCATTTTCTGTTAAATTCAATTCAATTACTTCCCTTTCGCCGGTAACTTGATTTCTATATTTGAGATATGTATTCCCTGAACTGATATAATTCTTGCTCATCGATCCGTTTAGTGTTAAGTCAAAATGTTTTAAGAATTTTACTGAACCGGTAAATTCGATTCCTGTATGAACCGTTTTATCGATATTGCCCGTTATCGGTTGACCAAATCTATCTAATTGACCACTCTTAACAATTTCGTCATCAAATAACATGTAATAAAAGTTGAGAGATAAATTTAATTTATCTTCAGAATAATTAGCTCCAATTTCAAGATTGTTCATCGACTCCGGTTTTACTAATGGATTATTAAAATCAATACTACCGTCAATATTTTGTTCAAATTGCGGAACAGCTCCCCCGCTTGATTCGGCTGCATCATAATAATTTTTTAATCGGGGTTCTCTTGTTACTCTTGCAAAAGAGATGTAGGAATTTAAAGTCGGTGTAAATTTATAATTCAACCCAATACGCGGATTAAGGAAGAGGTTATCTATCTCAAATTCATTATCAAGATATCTTTCATTTTCAATCTTATAATTATGATAAGCAAGCT
>CAYLVF010000470.1:0-2196 GCA_964387045.1 uncultured Melioribacter sp.
CGCACATTATAATTTAGGTTCTGCACTTTATAAACAAGAAAGATATGATGAAGCAATTAAAAGTTATCAGAATGCTTTATCGCTCGCGGAAAGTGATGGTCTGAAATCTCAAATATTTTACAATAGGGGAAATGCTCTTCTCAAAAGCCAAAAGCTGCAAGAGAGTATTGAGTCATACAAAGAAGCGTTAAAAATTAATCCAAATGATCTTGAGGTAAAATATAATTTGTCATACGCTTTGGAATTATTAAAGAATCAGCAAGATCAACAGCAGAATCAAGACCAAAATCAACAAGACCAGAACCAGGATCAAAACCAAGATCAACAGCAGCAGGATCAAAATCAAGATAATAACCAAGATCAAGATAAAAACGATCAGCAGCAGAATCAACAAGATCAGCAAGAGCAAGAGCAGCAAAATCAACAACAGCAGCAGCAGCCAAAGAAAGATCAAATATCTAAAGAAGAAGCAGAACGAATTTTGCAAGCATTAAAAAATAACGAAGCCGATCTTCAAAAAGAATTGAGAAAACAAAAGGGAAAACCGGTTAAGACTGCCAAAGATTGGTAACCAAAATGAAAAAGTATGTTATAAACATATTGTTAATCTTATTAGTTGTTTCTGTTTCCTTTGCACAGAAGTTTGAAGCAACTGCTGATAAAACTACTGTCGGTGAAAGCGAGCGCTTTCAAGTTTATTTTACATTTGAGGGACAAAGTTCTAATGTAAGTGGTTTTAAAGCGCCTTCCTTTGACGGATTTCGGGTTATAAGCGGACCAAATCAATCGACTAATATGCAGATCATAAACGGTCAAGTTGCAAGTTCAATCACTTTTTCGTTTATACTTGTTCCAACTCAAGTCGGTGAGTTTACGATCGGTAAAGCATTTATAAACTTTGCAGGTGCTCAGTATGAAACAAGTCCTTTATCAATTAAGGTAATACAGGGAACAACTGCACCACAGCAGCAATCTCAAGGAAGTACAATTTCGGATGAAGAACTTCGAAAGAGTGTTTTTATTGTTGCAACGGCAGATAAAAGGAATGTATATCAAGGTGAACAAGTTACCATCACGTACAAACTTTATTCAAAGCTGCAAATTGCTTCAATTCAAATAGCGAAACTACCGACGTACACTGGATTCTGGCAGGAGGAAATTCCTACCAGCAATACAATTAATTGGGAAATTGAGATGTATAACGGCGAAAGATTTCGTACAGCTGTTATTAAAAAAGTTGCTCTATTCCCCTCTAAATTTGGTGAGCTGACAGTAACACCTTTCGAGCTTGATGTGCCTATAGTTGTAAAAAAAAGGAGAACATCCGACAGTTTCTTTGATGACTTTTTTAATGATTCATTTTTCGGAAGAACCGAGACAATTGCATACACTGCCAAATCAAATACAATTAAAATTAATTCAGAACCTCTGCCTCAGAATAACGTTCCTTCTTCGTTTAACGGTGCTGTCGGTGATTATAATTTAACTTCGGAAATAAGTAAAACATATTTGAAGGCAAACGAATCTTTGTCACTCAAGTTTACAGTAAGCGGAAGCGGTAACATTCAATTACTCGATCTTCCTAAATTACAGCTACCAACCGGTTTTGAGGTCTATGAACCTAAATCAAACTTGTCGATAAATCGCAGTAATAAAATTTCCGGTACAAAGACTTTTGAATATTTAGTCATTCCCCGCGTACAAGGAAAAAAGAAAATTCCGGCGATCGAGTTTTCTTTTTTTAGTCCTACTAATAGAAATTACGTGACACTTACCTCTCCGGAATACGAAATTGAAGTTGAAAAAGGAGACGGTGCTATTGCATCAACCGGAGGATTTTCAAAAGAAGATATAAGATTACTCAACGAAGATATAAGATTCATTAAAACATCCGATTTTTCATTTAGAAGCAGGAACGGTAATCGATTAATTCCATCTTGGTTTTGGATTGGATTATTTTTACCCGCATTGTTTTTAACTGCTGTTTTAGGAGTTCATAAAAGAAATCGAAAGCTTTCAACAAACACACAATTGCTTAGATACCGTAAAGCAGAAAAGATTGCAAGGAAAAGATTAAAGACAGCGCAAAAATTAATTTCCGGAAGCGAGAGCTTAAAATTTTATTCGGAAATTTCTCAGGCAATGTCGGGTTATCTCCAAGATAAACTTGATATTCAAAAATCGGATTTTACGTTA
>CAYLVF010000471.1:0-2195 GCA_964387045.1 uncultured Melioribacter sp.
TAACTTAAACGAAATAGTATTTTCAACCATCATTCCCGAGGCGGCTAATACAATTCCCGGTTTTCTATTAAAGTATGTTGGATCTGTTATGTTATAAAGATTTTCTTGAGGTATTTTTGATAACTCAAAATTTTTGTCACGCACGTTTACAATAAATCTGTTTTTATCATACACGTGTGAAATTTTGGGACCAACACCGCCGGTATAAATCGGTACTTCCGTAATTTCGTTTGTCTTCATTAATGAGTAAATAACAGCAAGAACTTCTTGAGTTTTTCCAAGTGCAAAAACCGGTATTAAAACAGATCCTCCTTTGCTCAATACCTTATTTATTGATTTTGCAAATCGCTTCTTTTCAACCTTAAGTTCGGGTAAATCTTTTGAGGATACTGATCCGTATGTTGTTTCGGTTAATAACGTATCAACTAGATAACGCGGGAGTTTTGAACCGTTCATAATTTGCTGCGGAGAAGTTTTGATATCCCCGGTATAAAAATATGACTTATGCTTATACTTAATTAGTATCGATGCCGAACCCAAAATATGTCCGGCGTCATAAAATTGTACAACAACAGGTTCAAGAGTTTTGTGTCGTAATCCTTTTAATTGGATTTCATCATTGTATTCTACTGCAATAATCGATTTTACCAGAAGGTCAATTTCATCATGAGAATATAGTATTAAAGATTGGTCATTGAATTCCTTTTCTATAATGGTTACAGCATTATGCAAAGTTAAGTAAGCTATTTCTTGAGTTTGCGGTGTTGTATAAATTATAACATGGGGGAATCGCTTAATAAGAATCGGTAAAGCTCCAATATGATCCTGATGAGCATGCGAAATAAAAACATAATCTAGAGGTAGATTATTTAATAAATCGAGTTCGGGAAGCGAATCTATTCCCTTCTTTTTAGGATGAACTCCGCAATCAAGCAGCAAGCCGGTACCGTCAATATTAAGATAGATACAACTTGCGCCTATATCATCCGTTCCACCGAGCGGTATGATTTTTATCATCAGCAGCTTTGGGGTTTATTCAAATGCGAAAATTGATTTAACAATTTTGTAAGCTGTTCTTCGGAAAATACTTCTTGTATTAATTGAAACAATTCTCTTTCTTCTTTTCTGATATGAATTGAAAGCAGGTTACCGAGTTTATCCAAGTTTTCTTCAAGATCAACTTCTATTCTTATTAATTCCATTAATTCCGAAATTTTCTTGTGTTCACCTACTATTTCTTCGGAGAGAAAATCAATTCTTTTATTCTTACCTAGTATAAAGGGAATTAATATTAATTCTTCGGCTTCGAAATGTGGTACAATTTCATCCCTAAATTTATTTAGGGTATACATTCGTTTCTCAGGTATGTCCGTAGGAAGTCCTTTGTATGGAGGAGAATCTTTTTTTATAAGTTGGGAAAGAATTAGTAAACTATGATGCTGATGAGAGAGCGGTATTAAAATCTCATGTCTTTTCATAACTCAACAATTCCTTTTCAGTTCGTCTTTCACGGTAAAGCTGCCCTATCTCTGCTCCAATTATAAATAAAATAGAGGAATAATAAATCCAAAAAGCAACAACTACTACTAAAGCATATGTTCCGTAAATTCGATTTAGAGTCGCTATTTGGGATATATAGTAGCCAAAAACTTGCCTTGCGATTTCCCATAATATTGTGGCACTAATTGCCGCAACTAATGGAACTCTTTTGCCTAGTTGGGCATAAGGAATAATTTTATAGAATGTATAGAACATCAGCAAGATAATTAATGTTGATCCTATTGAAAACAACCATTCTAAGAGAGAACTTATTTCAAAGAATTTAAGCAGATCACTTTCAATTGCTAAGCCGGTCAAAATATTTATAGCAGGAAATATTACTACTGAAAGAAGAAGAAATATTACGAGTAAAATTACCATTCCAAAATCACGAAGCTTACCGATCAATATATTTTTATCTTCGGTAAAATGAAAAATGCTGTTTAAGATTGTTCTGAGACTACTGAACAGACCACTTGAAATGAAGAAGAGCCCGATAACACCTATATAACCGGCAATTGTTTTATATTCAATTACTTCGGGTACAAGCGACATTATTACTGAATGAAGATGCCTAGCGTAATCCGGATACGGTATAATCGTTTCGATTAGATTCATTAATTGATACTCTACCGATTCATTATCTAATAAATTTC
>CAYLVF010000472.1:0-2192 GCA_964387045.1 uncultured Melioribacter sp.
GGCATCTGCTCATATAAACGTTTAATTCTTAATGCCATTTTTAGTGTTACCGTTCCGGAGATAATAATTATATCGCTTTGTCTTGGGGAAGGACGTGGAATTACTCCAAATCTATCAAAATCATAATGAGAAGCAGAAGTAGCCATCATTTCAATAGCACAGCAAGCAAGACCAAAGCCAAGCTGCCAGAGTGATGACAATCTTGCCCAGTTCATTAAATCTTCTGCTTTAGTTATTACAATGTTGCTGTCAGAAAATTGTTGGTCAAGTAAACCCATATCAATTAGTAACTTTCTTTGCTTGTTCTTCAACATTCCCGTCTGCAACGGGTTGGTTTTTTAATATGTTCGAAAGCTTAGGAATATTTGGTTTAGCGCGGTCCCAATTAAGGTCACCTTTTCGCCATTCGTAAGCCATACCAAGACCTAAAATCAGAAGGAAGATAATGCCTACCCAAAAGCCATAAAATCCGAATTCTTGATAGGTTAAAGCCCAAGGAAATAGCAGCACAACCTCTACATCAAAAATTAAGAAGATAAGAGCAATAACATAAAATCTAATATTAAATTTTACCCAAGGCGAGCCTTCAACATTTTCACCGCATTCATAAATAAGTAGTTTTTCTTTTGTAGGTCGATGTGGTCTAATAAGTTTTGAAGCGAATAGGGCGATACCAACAAATCCTATGGCGAGTAAGAGAAATATGAATATTTTACCGAATTCTGTAAGCATATTTTGAATAATTTTGCTTTTGAAAATAGTACAACCTAATTCTAATGTCAAGATATTCACATTGATATAAAATCAGCCATTACATCCATTTATGCGTTTCTTATTATGATAAAAAATTTTTAGTTTAGAAACTCGTTCTATAAAATAGGAGATGAAATGTTACGCAAGCTTTCTTTTTTACTCGTTCTGTTTTTTTTAGTTCATTCCTTTAATGAAGGTGAAACAAAGACCAAAATTGATATCGATGAGTTTTTAGTACTTGGACCAATAAATTTATTCTTACCTGTCGAAAGTAACCCCGATGAAATCAAATCACTATTAACGTATGATGAACTTGATATTGGCAGTTGGTATCCCAAAGAAAATGATCCTATGCTATTTCGAGAAAACTCTACTTTAAGGTGGAAGAAAGAAAAATCACAAAATCTCAAATTCAAAAAAGATAATTCCCCGGTAATATATTATGTCGGGTTTTATGCCTATACGGATAGATGGGCAGAGGCAGAAATTGAAGTGAATACTTGCCATCTAGCTGCACTTTATTTAAGTAATAAAAAACAAACCGACAAAACTTCATTTAATGAATTAGAGGATGGAAAATGCCAACCGGGAAAACTTTCTTCGAAGATAGAATTGGAAAATGGAAAGCATTTTATTCTGTTAAAATTACTCTTTGATCCCGCAAAAAATTCAGATTGGTCAATGACCGCGAGTGTATCCTTTGACCAAAAATTTAACGGTAATATTAACGTATCTCCAGATCCGGTTCGCACAACTACTATCTCTGATTTATTGGATAACAAAAATGTTACTTCAATTTCTCTAAGCCCAAACGGAGAATTAGTTGCGCTAAAAATGAGAGAAAGAAATCAAAACAAAAGCTCTTATGATAATTGGATAGAATTACGAAATGTTAAAGACGGCAGCTTAAGATGGACATTCAAAGGGGGTCTAAGTATTCCGGAAGTTGACTGGTCACCGGACTCAAAATCATTTGCGTATACAACAACTTCGGGAGAAGAAAAGACTTTATGGCTTGTTGATTTAGAAAAGGTACAACTGAATCATTATTAGAAAATGTAAAAAATATGGGCGGTTTTTCTTGGGCTGAGAACGGTCAGTTTATTGTTTATTCAGTAACTGAAAAAGCAAAAGAAGAAGACTCTAATTTTAAGAAATATGAATTACCGGAAGACAGATGGCCGGGTTTCCGTGATAAACAATTTATTTATAGAGTCTTTGTAAAAAGTAAAATGAAAGAAAGACTTACGGCGGGTGAACATTCAACAAGTTTTCTTGAAATTAGTCCCGATTCGAAAAAGATTCTATATATGAAATCTTTCTATGGTCAACAAAAACGACCTTACAGCCGCGGTGATTATTATATTCTTAACTTAGAAACGATGAAAGCAGATTCTATATTATCTTTGTTTTATTCCAGCACAGCATCATGGTCGCCC
>CAYLVF010000473.1:0-2191 GCA_964387045.1 uncultured Melioribacter sp.
ACCTTATCTCTTTTAGTAATTGTTAGAATTGGTGCTCACATCACTTTACCCGGTGTTGATGCGCGTGTTCTTTCCGAAGCTATGGCAAATCAAACTTCTGATAATTTATTCGGGCTTTATGATTTGTTCGTTGGCGGTGCTTTCTCTAATGCTGCGGTTTTTGCACTCGGTATCATGCCTTACATCAGTGCCTCTATTATCATTCAGTTGATGGGTGCCGTTGTTCCTTATTTCCAAAAACTTCAGCGTGAAGGTGAAGAGGGAAGGAAAAAAATAACTCAACTTACACGTTACGGTACAGTATTGATTTCAACACTGCAAGCATGGAGTGTTACAATCTATCTATCGAGCATGACTGCAAACGGTGTTCCGATTATTTCCCCCGAGGTCTCCGGTTTTGGTTTTACATTTACTGCGGTAGTTTTTCTAGTTGCCGGTACGGTCTTTATGATGTGGATGGGTGAACAAATCACCGAAAAGGGAATAGGTAACGGTATTTCGCTTATAATCTTTATCGGTATAATAAACCAGCTTCCTTTTGCTATGATTGATGAATATAGATTAATTGCTGCCGGTACAAGAAATATTGTTATCGAAATTGTGATTTTGATTTTTATGGTTGCGGTTATTGCCGGTATAGTTTTAGTAACGCAAGGTACTAGAAGAATCCCGGTTCAATATGCAAAACGAGTTGTGGGCAGAAAGATTTATGGTGGTGTAACTCAATATATTCCGCTTCGTGTCAATACTGCCGGTGTAATGCCGATTATTTTTGCGCAATCAATCATGTTTATTCCAAACACGGTATTAGCATTTTTCCCTGACAACGAATTTATGCAGTCTTTAGCAAGTTATTTTGTTTATACATCGTTTACTTACTCTTTTATATACGCATTGATGATTGTGTTCTTTACTTATTTCTATACAGCTATTGCATTTAACCCGCAGGATGTTGCAGAGAATATGAAAAAACAAGGTGGATTTGTTCCAGGTATTCGCCCCGGTAAACAAACCGCAGAATTTATTGATAATATTTTGACAAAGATAACTTTGCCGGGTTCTGTTTTCTTAGCCATTGTTGCAATACTTCCGGCATTCGTAAATCGTTTTGGTGTTTCGGGCAGCTTTTCTCAATTCTTTGGTGGCACAAGTTTATTGATTATGGTTGGTGTTGCGCTTGACACCTTAAATCAAATAGAGTCTCATTTATTGATGAGGCACTACGATGGATTTATGAAATCGGGTAAGCTGCGTGGTCGTAGAGGTTAGGTTTTGTTGTGATTCTTATTAAAACGAAAAAAGAGATTGACCACATTCGAGAGAGTTGTAAAATTGTTGCGGAAACCTTGCAACTGGTTAAAAGATACGCTGAAATTGGTAAAACAACATTAGAATTAGATAAGATAGCTGAAGATTATATAAGAAGTAATGACGCGGTTCCGGCTTTCAAAGGTTATTCACAATCCGGTTCATTTGATTTTCCCGGTTCAATTTGTTCTTCAATTGATGATGAGGTCGTTCACGGAATTCCCGGCGACAGGACTCTTCAAAATGGTGAAATTCTTTCTGTAGATGTTGGTGTTGAAAAGAACGGCTATTTTGGTGATGCAGCAATTTCTATTGCGATAGGCGAACTTAATGGGGATAAGAAGAGATTAATGGAAGTAACAGAGAAATCTCTTTACCTTGGTATTGAGCAAGCTGTTGTTGGCAAGAGGGTCGGCGATATAGGTCATGCAATTCAGTATTATGTTGAGAAAGAAGGATTTTCTGTTGTGAGAGACCTTTGCGGTCATGGAATGGGAAAGTATTTGCATGAAGAACCGCAAATCCCGAATTACGGTAAACCCGGTACTGGTCCGTTGATAAAGAATGGAATGACCTTTGCAATTGAGCCGATGATTAATCTCGGCAAATTTAATGTTCATGTTGCAAATGATGGTTGGACGGTATTAACAAGCGACGGAAAAGCATCTTGTCATTTTGAACATTCCGTTGCAATAATTGACAGTAAGGCAGAAATTTTATCAATAATATAAATAGTTGGTATGGCGAAACAAGGTCCAATAAAAGTAGACGGAGTTGTAACTGATACGCTGCCTAACGCTAATTTTAAAGTGAAATTGGACAATGGTCATGAAATTTTAGCCCATATATCGGGCAAAATGAGAATGCACTTTATTAAAATTTT
>CAYLVF010000474.1:0-2187 GCA_964387045.1 uncultured Melioribacter sp.
CATCATTTGTCAATGCGCTATATGTAAAATGTTGAATTATATGATCAACTTTTGAAAGTTGTTCTGTTGTGATGCCAGCTTGTTGAAAAACTATAGTTGGATTCGTGATCTCTTGTGAAATTACATTTAGAGTAAAGATGGAGACCACAAATAATGTTTTAATATATATCATAATATTTTTCATTCAAGCCTTTTAGTTTATTTTCAATGGATACTATTTTAAAACCAGCATTTTTTTTGTTTTGAAAAATTCATTAGTTCTAAGTGTGTAGAAATAAATTCCGCTCGAAAGATTTGATGCGTCAAAATCAACTTTAAATGAACCTGATGACATTTCTTCATTTACTAATTCTGCAACTTCTTTACCAAGCACATCGTAAACTTTTAATGAAACATTTGTTTGTTGGGGAATTGAGAAATTTATTGTGGTACTTGGGTTAAATGGGTTCGGATAATTTTGATTGAGTGAATATTCATAAATAATTGGTTCTTCTTTGTTCGAAGTTGGATTATCAATTCCATAAAATGCAAGGTGAGATATTACACTGGCGGCTAGTTTCGATAATGTATGAAAGTAACCTAAATTAAATTGATTAATCCTATCGGTTGGCAAATGATCGTTCGGATTTCCGTCCCCACCAAAAAATGATTCTCCAAAAACAAGAACCGAATAATTATGATCCCAAAATGACGAATGATCACTTGCATCGACACCTGGATCAATTATATAAGTTGTCAATTCAATATCATAATCCTCGATGACGCTTGAAATGATTTCGCCGAATTTGTAAGTATCGGCAATATCTCTCAAATGAAGATCAAAAACATTGTCATTATCACTATCCCAACCAAACATTTCAAGATTGATGACCCCTTTAATATTCATCGATTCTGAAGCAACGCTATCAGCAAAATATCCGCTTCCAATCAAACCAATCTCTTCTTCATCCCAGAACGCATAAATTATTGATCTATCTGTTTCGAAATTCGAAAGAATCCGGGCGCTTTCAAGTACTGCTGCACAACCGCTGGCATTATCATCCGCTGCATAATCAGTAACTGCATCATAATGTGCACAGATTATGTAATATTCATCGGGGAACACTTTTCCCTGTTGAATAGCGTAAATATTTTCTCCCGTTAGGCTGTAGCGTTGAACTCGAACATCCAAACCGTATTCAATCATTTTCTTCTGGAAATATTTTGCGGCAATTTCATTCCCGGGATTATTATAACTTCTGTTCTTTATTAAATACTTTGAATTATCGATTTGTACAGAATCTTCACCCGATAATATTCGAACATGCTTTACAAGTGAGTCCAGTTCGATACTATTCATTATGGTAAAAATTCTATCGTCTTGTGCCCATACATTTATTAGCTGGGAACATAATAACAGAAATAAATAAAACCTTATTTTCATATAATTTTGCTCAGCCCTTTGTTTTTAAGAAATTATCTTAGTAACAACATCTTTTTAGTTTTAGAAAAATTATCCGTTCTTAAAGTGTAAAAATAAATTCCGCTTGAAAGATTTGACGCATCAAAATTAAGTTTATAAAAACCTGTTGACATTTCTTCGTTGACTAATTCGGCAACTTCTTTTCCTAGCACATCGTAAACTTTTAATAAAACATTAGTCTGTTTTGGTATGGAGAAATTTATTGTTGTACTTGGGTTGAATGGATTTGGATAGTTTTGTGAAAGTGAAAATTCATTTAATAAATCATCTTTTTCAATCGAGGTTATTATTTCATTATAGGCTAATTCAGTAATCTCTTGACCAACACCATATGTATCAGCAAAAGTTAAATTCATTATTATAGCAACACTAAGTTTAGTTTCCGGTTCGTAAGCCGAGAAACTTAAGTATCCGATATATTGTCCCGTGTGACCGTAATAAGGTTTATCAAAAATTTTATATTTGACAAGACCGAGTCCGTAATCATAATTCTCTCTAGCCGGGACAGTCGTAGTCATTTCTATTAGAGAGGATTGCGTTATAATTTCCGCCGAAAATATTTTATTTAAGAACATTGCAAGATCAGCCGGTGTGGAATATATGTAACCAGCCGAACCTCCGCTTGTATGCATAGCCATCAATGAATATTCTTCTAAATTATCCTGCTCTTCGTCGTCATCAATATCAAACCAAGGAGTCATCACCGGGCCGGTCGGTTCATCTTC
>CAYLVF010000475.1:0-2187 GCA_964387045.1 uncultured Melioribacter sp.
ATTCCGGTGCGGAAGTAGCAATTGCAACAACAGTTAATCCAATTACTAATTCGGAAAGACCAAGTTTTTTTGCAATCCGGGAAGCTGATTCAACTACCAAAACAGCACCGCCCCATAAAGCAAAAATGCAGATTATTATTATGATCGTATCGAGTAAGTAGGTCATATTCGGTAAAATTTATGGAGGAAAATAATAAATGCAGTTGTATTAATGAAATGAAGAAAAAAAAAGCAGAAAAATTTTGGTGAACTTTTCTGCTGTTACTGCGAGTTAAATTTACTTTAATTTTCGGGGTTGTAAGTTAATTCAACTTTTATATGAAAATCAGCACCGCTGAAAAGTGTGTATTTTACATCGCTAATTGTGCATTTATAATCCTCACCTACAAGATCACTTACAACTTTTGCAATTCCTTTTTCAAGAGAATCGACACTCACGGATTTTAATTTGTTTTTAAGTAAACGATCTACATCAATTGTTTTGTCTTTTGCGTCCGGCATTTTTCCTCCTAATGATTTTCTGATTTAGACGCTGAATAATACTCTTTGTTTCGTCAAACTAATGGACAATATAACATTTTCCATAAAAAGATAAATCGAAAATAATCATTTAAGAACGAATAAGATTTAGCAATTCTTGGGTCTTTTCTTCCATTAATTTTCTATCACCTTTCGATTCAACATTGAGTCTAATTAACGGTTCGGTATTGCTTAATCTTACATTAAATCTCCAGTTTTCGTATTCAACGCTCACGCCGTCAAGTGTATCCATTTTCCCGTCGGAATATTTTTCTTTTATTTCATCTAATTTTGCAACCGGGTTTTCAAGTTTTGTATTTATTTCGCCGGAACACGGATATGCTGCAATCATTTCTTCAACTAACCGCCCTAATGTTTTGTTTTCTTCGGACATAAGTTGAAGGATCAGTAAAAACGGAATAATACCGCTGTCGGAATAATAATTATCTCTAAAATAATGATGAGCCGACATTTCACCGCCGTAAATTGCATTAACTTCACGCATTTTCTGTTTAATAAAAGCATGCCCGCTTACAGATTGTACAACCTCACCACCTGCTGCTTCAACTTCTTTAATAGTATTCCAGGTTAATCGAGGATCATGAACAATTTTCTCGCCTGGATTCTTTTTTAATATTGATTTGGCAAGCAAACCAACGATATAGTATCCTTCGATAAAATTACCTTTTTCATCGAAGAAGAAACATCTGTCGTAATCACCATCCCAAGCAACTCCTAAGTCAGCTTTGTTTTCAAGAAGTGAATCAATTGTTGGTTGTCTATTTTCAGGTAATAAAGGATTTGGAACGCCGTTCGGAAAATTCGAATCCGGTTCGTGAAAAACTTTTATCATTTTTATCGGAATGTAAGGTTCGAGTTTATCTAAAGCCGGTCCAATACATCCGTTGCCGGCATTAACAACTACTTTAAATGGGTTGATTTTTTTTGCATCATAAAATTGCTTAAGATTATCTATGAAGTCGTTCATTATATCAAT
The DNA here is from genome assembly GCA_964387045.1 of uncultured Melioribacter sp. Classification (GTDB taxonomy): domain Bacteria; phylum Bacteroidota; class Ignavibacteria; order Ignavibacteriales; family Melioribacteraceae; genus SURF-28. The sequence continues at coordinate 1,517 of CAYLVF010000475.1, forward strand.
TTTTTCAAATATCCCATTTTGCACACCTACAACTTCAAAATCTCCTTTTAATACCATTTGTTCAATCTCACTTAGCCCGGAATCATAACCCATTGGGACAGAGCCTTTTTTAACAAACTTTAAACCATTGTATTCCGGTGGGTTGTGAGATGCGGTTATCATAACGCCGGCATCAGCATTAAGGTGAGGAGTGCCGAAATAAATCATTTCGGTTCCGCATAATCCTAAATCGTAAACATCTGCACCGTTTTCGGTAATTCCTTTTGCAAGTGCTTCCGATAATTCAGGGGATGATTTCCTAACGTCCATTCCAATCAAAACTTTTTTTGCATTTAAGTATTTTACAATTGCTTTTCCAACTTTATAAGCAAGATCTACATTCAAATCACCGGGTACTTTACCACGGATATCATATGCCTTAAATGATGATATCTTTTCCATTAGTTTTTCCTTAATTTTTACAGAAATTAAACCTCAAGATACTTAATGAAGACGAGATTAAAAACAGTGCACAAAATTATGATTACCACATTTTTACATAGCATTTAGAAAGTCATCGGATTATCTTTAGCTGAATCAAATACGGAGGTTGATATAACTCATTTCTATAATTCTACAAAAAAATTCACAGTCTGTTCAAATCAAAAATGCGGTTTAATTTATAACTGTGA
>CAYLVF010000476.1:0-2175 GCA_964387045.1 uncultured Melioribacter sp.
AAATTGATAGAATTAAAAAAACAATTCCCGACCAAAATACTGCACCGAGTGCAACATCCCACTTAACACCCATACCTAAAACTACTGTGTAGGCAAAGAATGCATTAATGCCCATACCCGGCGCAATTACAATAGGGTTCTTTGCATACAACCCCATCATTATACTTGAAAATGCACTTACTAAAATTGTGGCTGTAAGAACTCCGGAGAATGGAAGTCCTGCTGCACTTACAATTGAAGGGTTTACAACAATTATGTACATTGTTGCGAGGAATGATGTGATACCAGCTAATATTTCTGTTTTTGTATTGGTTCCATATTTAGCAAACTCAAAATAATTTTTCATTCTTTACCTCTATATGGCTGATTAAAATTAAAAATTTGTTTGAACTAATCTACCCGACAAAAGTTTTTTAAATAGATGTAAATACAATATTGTGACTGATTATCGCTATATCTTCTTATGCAAATTTGCTGAACTAATTTCTATAAAAAAATCAATTCCTATCACAAAATAAAGATTTTTTTTCTTTGGAGATTTATATCAGATATCCTTATCTTTATTTTATCACTAATTCATCATCGGAGGGAACGATGCAAGAGTTTTTCGAATTTAAAACAATGGTTAGTTCAATTCTTATTAAAATTCTATACGTGCTTGGCGTTCTTGTTATCACGATTTATGGAATCATTTCACTATTCAGCGGTTCGTTTATGATGGGACTTGGTACTATAATCTTTGGTAATTTGTTTTGGAGATTATTTTGCGAAGGTATAATTGTCGTGTTCAGTATCCATGACCGACTTTCATCAATTGATTCAAAAACCGCGACAAGTCATGATCCGCGTAGCGGACAATTCTAAAACTAGAATAAGCATTGTTATTGTTCTGACTTTTATTCTGTTCATACCAAAATCAGTTGAAGAAAGTGCAATTATTAATGCATCAGTTATTCCATCGCTTGAAATTGAGACTTCGATCTTGAAGGACGGCGATCTCATCTTTAGAAGAGGAATAAGTTTTGTAAGTAATTTAGTTTTAGAAACCGATCCAAATTCTCCGTATTCTCATATCGGGATAATTTCATTTTATAATAGTACACCATATGTAATCCATGCCGTACCTGATGAATCCGAAAACGGGATTGATTATATCCGTAAAGATTCAATTGAAATATTTTTGTTGAAAGACAGAGCTTCTGCGTACGAAGTAATTCGTTTTCATGATTCATTTATAGCTGCGAAAGCTTCAAACTTCGCAAAAATATCTTATGAAGCCGGTATTCTATTTGATGATAGTTTCTCACTTCTTGATTCAACAAAGTATTACTGTACTGAATTAATATGGCGTGCTTACAAATATGCCGGTGTTGATTTAATTGCAAACAAATTTGATACACTTTCAATCCCGATCGGAGAAAATCCGTTTATATTACCGGGAACTTTATTACGCAGTCCCAACACTATTCAAATAATTAAAAAATCATTATTCCAGAGAGAACAAAATGAAACGCTCAATTAGCATATTAGTTGTAACTTTAATATCTGTTTTGGTTTTAGTGAATTGCGGCGGGGGTCCTTCAACACCCCAAAATATCGTAAAAGAATCATTCAGAATGATGGAGAAAAACGATCAATCGGGTATCAAGGATTTACTTTCAACCCAAGTTAAAGCTTTGCTTGATGACAAAAAGCTTGAAGAAGGTCTGAACAATAGGTACAATGAAATTAAAGCTAAAGGAGGCATTGCTGAGATCGAATTCTTAAAAGAAGAGATTGATGAGGATGAAGCAAAGTTTAAAGTGAAATTGGTTTACGGTGACGGCACTTCAAAAGATGAGAAAGTAAAGTTAGTTAAAGAAGAAGGAGAATGGAAACTCGGCATTTCCAAGTAAATTTAATTAAGCTAATCAAAACAATTCTACCTTCTGTGATTATTTACCCGGCGGGGTTTACCCTGCCGGGCAATATTTTAATCGAAACACTATACTAAGACCTTAAGCAAATAATTTTATATCTCACATTCTAAGTATCCACTTTTAGAAAAAAATCTTTACATTTATATCGAATAAATTATAATGCCGGAGAAAAAATGTTCGATTACTTCTCATTCAAAAAAATGATAAGCAGCCTTTTGATCAAGATGCTTCATTCAATAGGTCTGTTAATTATTAC
>CAYLVF010000477.1:0-2170 GCA_964387045.1 uncultured Melioribacter sp.
GGAGCAAATTGAAAGACTCGAACAATTACGAATGCTTGAAAACGGTTTTAAGATTAAAATTGTGGTTACCGAATTTGAAAGTCTATCAGTTGATACCGATACCGACCTTCGAAAAGCAAGAGAGTATTACGATAAGTATATTAAAGATAATGATTCAAGTGTAAGCTGATTCATTGACTTTCTTATTCTGCTGTAATTATTTTTTGTGTTAATAATTCAGGTAAAATAAAAATGGAAAAGAAAATAAGAGTAATAGTTGCAAAAGCCGGTTTAGACGGACATGACCGCGGAGCAAAAGTAATTGCAGCAGCTTTGCGCGATGCAGGAATGGAAGTTATTTACACAGGCTTGCGTCAAACCCCGGAAATGATAGTGGAAGCGGCTATTCAAGAAGATGTTGATGCAATAGGTATTAGTTTACTCTCCGGTGCACATATGACGATATTCCCAAGAGTATTGGAATTGATGAAAGAAAAGGGTGTTGATGATGTTCTTCTTTTTGGAGGCGGGATTATCCCCGAAGAAGATATTAAAAAGTTGAAAGAGATGGGTGTGGGTGAACTTTATACTCCCGGTGCCAACACACAAGAGATTGCAAAATTTTTGAAAAAGTGGGTGGCTGAACATTCAAGGAATTGAGCAAGTATTCTAATTAATAGTTTTTCGTTTTAATTATTTTATAGATTTATTAAGAAGTTGAATTTTATTTATCGATGTTCCAATACATTCCTCACTTCAAATAATCCTATATCTTTTCTATCTTTTAATTTTCAATAACAAACAGAAAATAAGTATGTTGAAAATAGGAAAATATACTGTTGAAGAAATCAAGACCGGCACATTTGCACTTGATGGCGGGGCAATGTTCGGCATTATTCCAAAACCTTTGTGGGAAAAAACTAATCCGCCTGATGAAAAAAATAGAATTCAACTTGGTGCACGTTGCCTTCTTCTTCAAAGTGATTCAAAAAAAATATTAATAGAAACCGGTATCGGTAACGGCTGGGATGATAAGTTCAACTCTATTTATAAAGTTAATCAATCTGAAAACAATCTTTTTATTTCTCTTAAAGAAAAAGGAATCGCACCTTCCGATATTACGGATGTTATTTTAACACATCTTCATTTTGATCACGTTGGCGGTGCAGTAATTTTTGAAGATGGAAAACCATTGCCTACTTTTCCAAATGCAAATTATTTTGTTCAAAAAGAACATTTTGAATATTCTCAAAATCCTTCCGAAAAAGATAAGGGGAGTTTTATTAAAAATCGTTTTGTCCCACTTGCGGAAGATGGTGTACTGAATATCAATGATAATGATCAATTTGATGATGAAATTTCATTCATAAAAGTATACGGACATACAATTGCACAACAATTAATCAAGCTGAGTGATGGTAATAAAACCTATTTATATGCTGCCGATCTTGTTCCATTCTATTCACAAATTCCGGTAGTGTATTTGATGGGTTATGATATCCAACCGCTCAAAACTATTGAGGAAAAGAAAATGTATTTATCATTGGCAGTTGATGAAGAATGGAAATTAATTTTTGGTCATGATCCTATTATAGCAATGGCAACGGTTCAACAAACCGAGCGGGGATATACTCACAAAGAATTATTTAAAGAGTTGAAATGAATAATGAACTAGATGGCTTTACAAAAATTTGCAAGTATGACGATCTAAAAGAAAAAGTCGGTAAAAGATTTTTTATTGACGACGTTGAAGTAGCAGTTTTTAAAGTTGATGGTAAAATCTATGCTCTCAATAATATTTGCCCTCATCAACATTCTGCTTTAATCTATGATGGATTTATAGAAAACTGTAAAGTTGTTTGTCCCGCACATGGTTGGGAATTTAATTTATCCGACGGTAAAATGGACAAAGGAAGAAATGGATTAGACTCTTACGAAGTAAAAATAATTGAAGATGATATTTATGTAAAAGTTTTTAAAAAAGAGTTGAACTGGTAAACCGAAGTGAGCAATGACCAAATAATAAATATTGCGCACAAGCTTGGTTTTGATCTAGTCGGTTTTTCAAAAGCAGATAAACTGAAAGGTGAAGTCGAACATCTTCAAGAATGGTTGGATAGAAATTACCAGGGCGGAATGTCATATATGGAAAGAAATCTTGATAAACGTGAAGATGTAGCAAAAATATTAG
>CAYLVF010000478.1:0-2163 GCA_964387045.1 uncultured Melioribacter sp.
AATAAAAAGTATTCAAGGTAATATGATGGTATTTGATTGGGCTTATCAAACAGTACGCGGAGAAAGAGAACTTAAACGAGGTTCAAGAGAAATTATACCGACCGGCGAAACCAGAGAGTTAAAGAAAAAGTATTAACAAGGAATTTATAATTAAACATAAAAAGCATCCGTCATTCGGCGGGTGCTTTTTTATTGGCATTTGACTATTTTTTAACATCATCAAATTAATCAATGAAATGAATTCTAATCGATATCATATCTTACTTTTTATTCTGATAATTGCAGCAAATATTTCCATTATCCGCGCACAAGATAATCCGGGTGCTATGAAAACATTAATCCGAATCGAAGATGCTTTTAACTCCGGGAATGTTGATCAGCTTGCGGAATATATTGATAGTAAAACATATTTCAGTTTTACTTCGGATTTAACGGGCTATTTTAGTTACTCGCAAATTTATAATTTATTAAAAGATTATTTCGAAGCATATAAACCAATCAAGTTTGGATTTGCAAGCAAATCGAGCAAAACAAATTCACCATTCGGTTGGGGTGAATACATATTCTTGAGAAATGGTTTAAGAGGTTCGCACAAGATTTTCATTTCTTTACAATCTTCTGATTCAAAATTTTATATTTCACAAATATCGATTAACTGATGAGGTATGTATCAGCTATATCAATAGTAAAATAGTTTTTTATGCCACTGGGTTAATTTTATTAATAATTCTTGCTATCGGTATAATAAACCCGGTTATTCTCAAAGAAAAAGAAGAAAGTTGGGAAGAGGAACTCAATGAGAAAATCGAAACTATAGAATACTATATTAATAATGACTTAGAATTAAAACAGTCTGCTATTTCTAAAGAATTACATCACTTCAAAAATAAATTAAGAACCGGCAGCAGCTTAGTTGATAAAGTTAAAATTAATGCCCCATCTTCTAAATACATTTTTGCTGTTGTCGATAACGAAAATCAATTGATTGATTGGTCATTTTCAGCCGTGTTCAATCAAAATAAAATTATCGATAATTACTTCAGAGAGGGTGAGACTTACTTCATTTCCAACAGCTTGATTGATTACTTATCCGTTTATGATACGTTACAAGTTTATTCCGGTATCTACACCGTAGTCTTGTTCGAACCGCTTGAAAAAAATTATGAAATACAAAACAAGTACTATGCACCTTTAAGTATAACGGAAAAGTACAATCAAGAATTCAACACAAATTTTGAAATTAATTTTTTCAGAGAAGCAGCCCCTTCCAAAGACGGAAGAAAACATTCATTTCCGATATTGAATAACAACAATAATAAAATCGGAGTGGTTACATTTTTCAAACCGACAAGAGAATCGGAGCTTCAAAATATTGCGTATGTTTTCGAACTTACTCAATCTATACTTGCTGTTGTTCTCTTTTTACTTATTGGATTGTTGATCATTAAAAACACTTTTTTGATAAAATTCCGGTTTATTAAGTTTGCCATTTTATCTACATACATAGTGCTTCTTCGTTACCTTATTTCCTATTTGAACATAACGGTATTATTTAGGGATTGGGAGGCAGCAAACTCAAAATACTTTTCTTCATTATTCGGAAATGGAATTGCCGGTTCACCTATTGAATTGTTCCTTTCGTTAATTGCTTTGTTTGCAATTGTATTTACTGCATTCAAATACGCCCTCGATTATTTCTATAAAAATACCGGGGAAGAATCTTCTTGGTTTAAGTTTGCTTTCTCATTAATTACTTTTTCTCTTTTGTATCTTTTTTCATTGCGAGGCTTAGGAGCTTCAATAAAGAGTTTTGTTGTTGATTCGTCATTAAGATATTATAGGGAGAGTACTCTTATCCCTTCCGGGATCGAGTCCTTAATGTTGTTTAATGTTTTGCTTTTAGGACTAATTGCTTTTATCGGAGCTGTTACATTTTTGTTAATTATTTATACTGATAGTCCGCGTAAAGAGAAACGATTGAATTATTTTCTTGCGATTTTTTTCATTATGCAACTTGCAGCATTAATATTTGATATCATTCAAAGAGAACCGCAAGGTACTCCTTTTATAAGAGTATTGTTTATTCTCTTTACTTTCATAGCATTATTTTTTCTGGAAAGAAAAAAGAATTGGAGCTTTGGAAATATTTTTCTCTATTCCATT
>CAYLVF010000479.1:0-2155 GCA_964387045.1 uncultured Melioribacter sp.
TGTGTGCGATTCTGAATGAATAAACCCCTTTACATGTCTTTTATGCTCGGCTTTAACCGGGATAACGATTCTTCCCTCTCGCAGAGTTATATATTCTTCCTGGACAAGATACGACTCACTGTATTTCTTTAGGATTTTGCTTACAAGTTTTCTTAGCTGTTCACTTTTATTGTTAATATCTTTTCTGAGATCACTTAACTGCGGTGATGCATTATCTCGAATTTCACCGCTATCAGTAAATACTTTAGCGAAATAGTGTTCAAAAACTTTATCCACAAATAAGCTGCGGGTTAAAGCAACCAATAATGGTGCGAAATCCTTTTCTTTAAAGAAACTAAAAAAAACTCTTGAAAGTTTAGCGAGCTTTAATATCTCAAGAATATCTCTGATAGCAAGAAATACACCTTCTACTTTGGTTCGCTTGATAGCTTCTTTTATATCAGGTAAATATTCAAATGGGGGGATATCATTATTTATCAATACTTCTTTGGCTTCGGATACCAAATCACCTTGATAGACAGCATCTTCGACACTAGAAAATGGTTTTATCTTCAATACCCCTTCTTTACCTAGTTCCGTGTAGGAGTAATGGGATATTTGTTCCAGTACTTTAGAAAATTCTAATTGATCTATGGATTTATTCGATATCATAAATCACGAATTATGGTTGAGTCAATTTCAATTTCTTCCAGAGTAATCGAATCTTTCTTTTCTATAAAATCCCTAATAAAATCGCTTGCTTTAGAATTTTCACCTATTATAAAGTCAACTGTTGTCGGAATTACATTATAAACAGTATTAAAAAGTAATGACTCTTCTCTCGTTATTTCAGCCGGATATTTAAATAGATTTAGCAAAAGTAAAAAACCGCTTATGAAAAACAACATTTGTACAGCACCTGAGAAACCACCTAGAAGTTGATTAAGGAATTTATTTACTTTATCGGCAGGGTGAATTATTCTTTTTATTACTGAAGAAATAAAAATGACGAGTAAGAAGATCAGAATACCGGCAATAATTTCAGCAAGGTTTTCTTCATTATCAAATATGGGTGATAAAAATTTTCCAACAACAACTGAGTACTGAAAAGCTAAAACAATGCCGACGACCAGACCAATAACTCCAATAACTTTCCGGATAAATCCATCTTTGTACCCAAGAATGAATCCTATAAGAATAAGAAATATTATTGTGTAATCTACGTAATTCAATTTAGGTTAGGATCCTATCAACAGACTCTTTGATGATTTTCCCATCGGCTTTACCTTTAAGGGATTTGATTGCAAGCGGCATCAATTTAGGAAAATCTTGTTTAGTGACCGCACCAATTTCTTCTGCAATTTTTTTAACCTCTGCAAGTACTTCGTCTGCATTCAACTGTTTTGGTAAATACTCTTGTAAGATCGCGAGTTCGGCTTCTTCCTTAGAAGCTAAGTCTTCTCGATTTGCATTACGATATTGTTCGATAGAATCTTTTCTTTTTTTAGCGGCACTGGTTACTAGGTTTATTTCATCTTCGGCTGAAAGTGTTTTATCCTTTCCACTTTTTTCAAATTCGAGTATTAATGCACGAATTGAACGAATAGTTTCCAATCTCAGCTTATCACCGGATTTCATTGCCGCTTTAAGATCATCGTTAATTTTTTCTTTTAGTGTCATTTCTATCCCCATAAAAAAAAAGGCAGGCTATTTACAACAACCTGCCCCAAAAATAATATTTTGCAACAAAATTATCTTTTCAAAAGTGAAGAGTAATTTATACGTCTTGCATCAGCTTTTCTGAGTTCTTGCTGAATATCTGTAACGACACCCATATTAGCATTTTTGTCTACACGGAAAGAGACAATAACATTGGGTAACTCAACTCGTTTTCGGTACATGATATCGCGAATATCTTCCTGCCTAACGATACTATCGTTTATTTGAATTCTTTCGTCTCTACCAACCCAGACATAAGAAACCAGTCTCTTATTTTCTATTTTTTCAATAAACTCTGCTTCAGGCAGACTAAATTGAACCAGCACATCAACCTCTCTTAATTGTGTAGCAACCATAAAGAAGAGAAGTAACATAAAAACAATATCGGGTAGAGATGCAGTCGGAATATCTTGTTTAACAGCAGCTCGTTTCTTTTTAAATTTCATGATGTTTCCTT
>CAYLVF010000480.1:0-2153 GCA_964387045.1 uncultured Melioribacter sp.
CTTAACGATGAAACTGAATATGAAAATTGGTATAAACATAAACACGTTCGACCCGATCTGTTAAAAAAGTTTGTTTACGGAATTCCCGAACTTCACCGCGAAGAAATGAAAAATGCAAAATTAATTTCTTCCGCGGGATGTAACGCAACAACTACAATTTTGCCGTTGTATCCATTTTTCAAAAATGATTTGATAGATGTGGAACGAACCTTAATTGAAGTTAAAGTCGGTTCAAGTGAAGGTGGAAATAAATCATCCGATGCATCACATCATCCGGAAAGAGCCGGAGCTGTTAGATCATATCAGCCAACGGGGCATAGGCACAGTGCAGAAATTATCCAAGAGTTGAGCTTCGGTAGTGACCAAATAAAAATTCATTTCTCTGCAACATCAATTGATATGGTGAGAGGTGTGCTTGCAACTTCACATATTTTTCTTAAAGAAAATTTGGAAGAGAAAGATATTTGGAAATTGTATCGTCAATTTTATAACGATGAACCATTTATAAGAATTGTTAAAGAAAATGAAGGTAATTACAGATTCCCAGAACCAAAATTATTAATCGGTACGAATTATTGTGACATCGGATTTAAGAAAGACGATAATTCAAATCGTGTTGTTCTCATTAGTGCAATTGATAACTTAATGAAAGGTTCGGCGGGACAAGCTTTGCAAGCTTTTAATATTATGCATGGCTTTGATGAAAAGACGGGACTTGAATTCCCCGGTCTTCATCCAATTTAATCTTTGTGTATCTCCGAGTTCTTTGTGGTGAAAAAACCTTTTACCACGAAGAGCACTAAGCAACACTAAGCGAGAAAAATTATGTGCAGGTTACTTTTTGTAAAATCAAAAGAAGAATTCTCTATAAAAGAATACCTTGAAAAATTTGCCGATGTTTGTAAGAATAGCAAAGAATATCAAGGGCATGGATGGGGTTTGGCTTATTTAGAAGATAACGAATGGAAACATTATAAAAATATTAATTCCATTTGGGAAGATGACTTTTCAAATTTTCCGCTATCAAATAGATTGATTGTCCACGCTCGCAGCGCATTCCGAGATAAAGATATATTTATTGAAAACAACATGCCGTTCTATAATGAAAAATATATTTTCATATTTAATGGCGAATTGAGTGGAGTGAAGTTGAATGTTGATGGCAGAATAGGAGCAGAAAAAATATTCAATTTTGTAAATCGATTTGATAATGGAAATATAAGTGAAGCAGTTCAAAAAGCCGTAAATATTATCAACAAAAGATCAAAATATATTAGAGCTATGAATTTCATCATAACAGATAAAAACAGAGCAATATTAAATACACAATTCAATGAAGATGAAGTTTACTTTTCAATGAATTTAAAAAAAGACGAAGATAAATTAATTATTTGTTCAGAACCGTTGGATAATTCAAATTGGGAAATTATTCCGAACAATACAATAATGGAGATTAACGAATGATACTTATTAAAATTGGTGGGGGTGCATCAATCAATATTGATAGCATCATTTCCGACATTTCCGAAATCAAAAATGAAAAATTTATTATTATTCACGGTGCAAATGCTTATCGCGATGAACTTGCCGAAAAATTAGGTTATCAAAAAAAGGTTATCACTTCTGTGTCAGGTTACTCGAGTGTATTCTCCGATGATGAAGCAATCGATATTCAACTTATGGCTTATGCCGGTGTGCGTAATAAAAGAATTGTTGAACTCTGTCAGCAGAATGGATTGAATGCAATCGGTTTAACAGGACTTGACGGCAGACTCGTGCAAGGTAAGCGGAATGCAGGTATAAGAGTCAGAGAAAATAACAAACTCAAAATCATCCGCGATAATTCAGGTAAGCCGCAGTCAATTAACAAAGAATTGATTGATTTACTTCTGCAGAATAATTATCTGCCCGTTATAACCGTACCGATTGCGGACGAAAACGGTAACGCAATCAATTCGGAGAATGACGATATACTTGCTGTTTTCCAAAACACACTGCAAGCAGAAAAAATTATTCAGTTTATTGAAGCGCCGGGATTTTTAGAAGATAAGGATGATGAAACTTCGTTAATTTTAAATATGACAAAAACCGAACTTCAGCAAAAAGAAGAACAAGTTGAAGGTAGAATGAAAAGAAAAATTCACGCATTGAAT
>CAYLVF010000481.1:0-2152 GCA_964387045.1 uncultured Melioribacter sp.
AATTGCCAACTCGTAATGATTCGCATTCACCATGACAAGAGCGCCCGCCATCATTACATTAGCAATTCTTGTATCTAAAATTTTTAAATCGACCAAAATTCTTGATTTAGTTGCCAACGATGTTACACCCATTGCCATACCGACAAATACAGCTGCGTAAATTGTTCCGCCTGTATAAGTTATTAGTCCAAATCCTAAAATGAAAGGAATTACAAAACCACCAATAGCTGCTAACAGACCTCCAAAGGAAGCCTTGCCTAAATCTCTGGGGTTAATTTCCATGCCTATATAAAGCATCATTACTAAGACACCTACTTCAGCCAAAACATTGATTGCGGCACTACCGTAAAGTATTCCAAGCAGAGATGGTCCTAAAATAATTCCAATTATCAATTCACCAAGCACCGACGGGTATCCGAACTTTGTAGCGGTCTGACCTCCTACCCACGCCGCAAGAAGTACTAATAGTAAATTAAGAATGCTTAACTCCATATAATTCCTTTTCTGTTTCGAACGGTGGATGAAATTTGATTATAATATCATTAATTAAGGCGATACAATTAGGTTGAAAATAAAAACCAAGATATGATGCAACAATAACTTGTTGTTGAGATTCTTCCCTTAAATGAACAAAATTATTTTGAAAATAACTACATTGTATGGCAAAAATTATTTGTAAAGGAGATTAGGGTATCATAATTTTGTCGTTGCATTATAGTAAACAACCAATACAACTTAAAAAGTATTTACAAATTTCGGTTCGTCTTACAGAATCAATAATTTAGGATACGATTCATTGAAAAAAGGGAAATACCAAGAGTATCTATGCTTGCTAAATTAGGAAGAAAAACTCTCGATTTTTTTCAAGAGCTCGGTGAAATTACTTTACTCTTGTTGAAAATTATCAAATTCGCACCCAGCTTGGTTAAAAATAGAAGACATTTACTTATTCAGATGGAACACATCGGAGTAAATTCACTTCCGTTAGTTTTGATAATTGCCGTATTCACCGGTGCGGTTGCCGCATGGCAGGCAGCTTACCAGTTGAAAGGAATTGCACCTATATCATTTTTAGGAACCGCCACCACTCGTGCAATTATCACTGAGCTCGGACCGGTATTAACCGCGATTGTAATTGCCGGCAGAGTCGGTGCTTCCATTGCAGCAGAACTTGGCTCGATGAAAGTTACCGAACAAATCGATGCATTGAAAACTATGGGTATCTCGCCAATTAGATATCTTGCCGTACCAAGATTCTTTGCCGCAATAATGATGATGCCTGTGTTAATAGTCTTTGCAAATACTATTGCAGTTATCGGTGCATTTTTTATATCTAATTATTTCCTCGATGTATCTTACAGTGTTTTCTTTGATTCCGCGAGAAGGTTTTTTGAAGTAGGCGATTTCTTTTTTGGAATTATTAAAGGAATTTTCTTTGGTGGAGTCACTTCATTACTCGGCTGCCATATCGGTTTTGCAACAGAAGGCGGAGCAGAAGGTGTTGGCAATGCAACCATCCGCTCTTTCGTACTCAGCTCTGCAATGATTCTTATTATTGATTATGTTTTGTGGTCGTTGATCTTTTAAACGCTGGAACTTCTTAAATCATCATTCGTTGTTCTATTGTTCTTAGATCAAAGCGAAGTACGAATAGCGATTAACGATTTTTGATTTTAGAAGTAAAAAAACTTCTTAAATCATCATTCGTTATTCTACTGTTCTTTGATCAAAGATGAAGTACGAATAACGAATAACGATTTTTGATTTTAGAAGTAAAAAACCTCTTAAATCATCATTCGTTATTCTATTGTTCATAGATCAAAGCGAAGTAAGAATAACGATTATAGATTTTTGATTTTAGAAGTGAAAACTTTTCCAATCTATATAGATATTCACTTGCCTAAAAAGTACTCGTCACAGAAAAAATATTTGCAAAAGACTATCAAGCGGTTTAAATTTAAGTGTATTATAGTGTATGTGGGGTAATCTCAAATGGATAAATCAAACTTAGAAGTTCGTTTAATAGATTTCGCTGTTCTAATTATTGAGATTACTAATCAGCTTGCTAATACAAAAGCAGGAAATCACTTAGCAGGGCAACTAATTCGTTCCGGTACTTCTCCAGCATTAAATTATGGTGAAGCTCAAAGTG
>CAYLVF010000482.1:0-2146 GCA_964387045.1 uncultured Melioribacter sp.
TAAAAATATTTTCTTTAACATTTCCGAAACCGAACTTTGGATAGAAATTCAAAACCATGTCGTTTGCATATAAAAAGAAGAAATCAACTTTTTCTTTATAGCGATCTAGAATGTGTTCCATAAGTTGCCTAGAAAGTCCTTGTCTGCGGTATTCCGGTAATGTTCCAACTGCTCCTATTTGTGCGGCTTTATATTTATTATCATTTATAATGATATCCATCAAAGCGATAGAAGCGCTGGATACTATCCGGTCATCATTCAGCAATGAAACCGGAATATATTTGTCGGTCCAAAATCCTTTTTCATGCCATTCTGAAAAACTGATAGAGGGAAATATTACCGAGATAAACTGGAAATATTTATTAACATAATTCTTGCTACCGCGGTAGTTTTCTATTAATCTATACTTTGGGGTCATTGGTGATTATATATTTGAAAGGATTTAGGTGTTGCCATAATATCGCATTTATTGCTTTACTATGGCAACACCTCAATAGATAAAATAATCATTTCTAAACGTTCTTAATCTCTTTTCAACATAAACAGCGCACTAAACACAACTACAACACCAAGTTGAAAAATAATCGGAGTTGCAATTAAACTTCCGCTTATTAATGCCAGGTTTAGCAACAAGATTTTTAATCCGTAATAGGCTGCTTTAGAAATTACAATACTTAGTGCCATAGCAGAAAATTTATTTTTTATTTTTTCAACGATCACATAAAAAACCAGAACGTTCAAAACTAACTCACCCGACATAATCAATGCTTTATAGAATACAGGATGACCGGAAACCAGCATTGAAAAAATCGGCATTGTTCCCGCTATAATAAATGCATTCTTTTTCGACGTAAACATTATTGCCAAAACCAACATTAACCGCATCGGTTCGGCATAGTAAAGCGGCATTGCAAATAAATGTGAGAAAACCGGTACAAGATAAATTACGCTAATCGCGAAAACATCGAACAAACTTGCGCGTATAACTTCTTTAGTGGTTAACTTTTTTAGTATAGCTTCCATATTTTTCCCAATATTTTTTCTTGAAGACGATTCAATATATTCATATCTTTTATTAAAATAAACAGACCAGAACATCTAATTAAGGATACGGAGTCTTCAATGAAGCGTAGAGAATTTTTCAGCAAAAGCGTTATTGCCGGGCTAGGTACTGCTGCTTACTTAAGATTCGGGAACAGTCTTCCTCTTTTTGCAAATACAAAAACCGCACCGGATGAAATTTTTGACATGGCTGCTGTTCGCGGCGGTGAGCCGGATGCTATGTTCGACAGAGGAATCAAATCATTGGGCGGAATAAAAAGATTTGTCAAACCTAATCAAACAGTTGTTGTTAAACCGAATATCGGATGGGATGTTTCTCCCGAAAGAGGTGGAAATACTAATCCGGCTCTTGTTAAACAAATTGTTAAACATTGTATTGATGCCGGAGCTAAAGATGTTTATGTGTTTGACAATACTTGCGATAATTGGGCAAGATGTTATTCAAACAGCGGTATTGAAAAAGCCGCAAAAGACGCCGGTGCGAAAGTAGTCCCGGGGAATACCGAACGTTATTACCAAAGTGTTAACGTTCCTAAAGGAAAAAGATTAACTCAAGCTAAAGTTCATGAATTGATTTTGAACTCCGATGTATTTATAAATGTACCGATTTTAAAAAATCACGGTGGTGCAACTCTTACAATTACAATGAAAAATTTAATGGGTATTGTTTGGGATAGAGGTTTCTGGCATCGTAATGATTTACATCAATGTATTGCGGATTTTGCAACTTATAGAAAACCCGACTTAAATATTGTTGATGCATATTTCGTTATGAAAAGAAACGGGCCGAGAGGAGTTTCGGTTGAAGATGTTGTTACGATGAAATCGCAAATTATTTCTACGGATATGGTTGCGGTAGATTCAGCGGCCGCTAAATTATTCGGTATCGAGCCTGAAAAAATTGGTCATATCGGATTAGCTGAAGAATTAGGTGTCGGGATAACTGATTTAACTAAATTAAAAATTGACCGTATTTTTATTTAAATATATATATGAACTATTCTCTGCTGAAAAAAGTGAGAGTAATAATTTCTCTCACTTTCTTTTTTTTCATTTCTCTTATTTTTCTTGATGTTAGTTTTAC
>CAYLVF010000483.1:0-2140 GCA_964387045.1 uncultured Melioribacter sp.
GTTTTTGAATTTTCTTTTTAATGTTTCCATTAACTCTATCCGGTATCATTTTACCTATCAGATGATCATACTCATGAAGAATTACGCGTGCAAATAATTCGTCTGCTTCAAGTTCATTTTCTTGTTCATCGGTATCGAGGAATTTAACTTTTACAGCAGCCGGGCGGTCAACATCAGCTCTTAAATACGGCAAACTTAAGCAGCCTTCTTCGATAGTAACTATTTCATCCGATTCTAGAATAATCTCCGGATTAATCATAACAATAGGTTTAAAATTTTCATAACCTTCAACTTCCTTTAGATCGATTACAAAAAGTGACTTATCGAGACCAACTTGATTTGCAGCTAAACCGATACCGCTCGCATTGCGCATAGTATGAAACATATCTTGAATATTTTGAATCAATTCGTCGTCAACTTTTTCTATCTTCTTTGTAGATTTACGAAGGATCGAATCACCATAAACCGTGATTGGTATTATCGACATCAACTAACTCCAATATTTTGTTCTTTAGCTCTAACTTCAATAACATCAGCGCTTAAGTCTTTGTAAAGTAAAACTTCCGTTGCGCAGAAATACATCTTTATAAAGAGACGAAATATAATCAACATTTGTTGAAGAATAAATGAAAGTAATAGAAAATAGTAAGGTGTTCTTGGAATAAAAACTTCCAACAAGTTATAAAGTACGGCACCGGCAGCTCCAATTATGGCAATTATAAGAAAGACAGTAAATATTTTGTTGAAATTAATCTTTATGAATACCAACGCATAGTAAATTGATTGAAATATTTTTGTTGTGTCTTGAACCGCCATATGGACTTTTGTGTAATCCGAAACCAAAGTAACTAAGCCGATAAAAAAGACAAGTAAAATATATCTTGCCAGCCGAATGATAAAGTCAGCCATTTGATTTTCGGTTTCCGAAAAAGCCCATTCAATAAAAAGACCGAGATAATCATGAAAGAAAAAAGCCATCATAAAAAAGATTAGTGAGATCAAAACAATTTTTGTAAACCGGAACCAGTACTTGACACCGCCAAAGAAAAAATCTACCATGTGATTTTTTTCAGGCAGATTAAAAATTGATATTAAACCACCGACAAAAAATATTTGTATTAAAATATAAACTCCGAACATACTGTAAATCATCAATGGTATTTCACCGATACTTGATTCGTAAATATTTCTGAACTGGATATACCAAGTAAAATCAAACCCAAGCGCAAGCTCATCGCTTAATAAAGAATGATTAAGGTTATCAATCAGCAAATAATAGATAGGCATTGATAAAAGAAAAGCAGCTAGGGCATTTATACCCCACAAAAGGAATATAAATTTTGTATTCTTAAATACGGAACGAATGCCAAAGATTAGTGCATTTTTATTCGTGATGGTCATCCGACACTTCCAAAAATTAACAATGCATTTTGAACCCAGAAAAACCAACGTATAGCTATCGACAATGATGCCCAATATTTTGGTTCGATAGTGTAAGAATTATTTGCATAATTTATATCAAGAATATTTTTTCTGAACGGATCAACTTCGGCAGCAATAATTTTGTGATCACTTTCTAACGTAAAAATTTTCCATCTATCTGTGCCGTCCCATTCAATATATGTAGTATCAACTTCGGAATAGACGGCAATTTCTGTTGGTGCAATTCCCTCTTCAAGTCTTTCGACAAATATTTTATAAGAACTATCTTCTTTATAAATTGAACGAATCTTATAATCAAATTTTTTGCTCTCGTTAATAAAATTTGATATAAACCATTCTAAGTCGGAGTTTTCATAATTCTTTAATACATTTAGAAAGTCATCTGCTGTTACAAGCGAGTATTTATGCTTGTTATAATAATCCGAAATAAGTTTAAGTGTTTCGTTTTTACCCAAATAATTTTCAAGGACTTGTAAAAATAAATAGGGCTTGGAATATGCATTCACCAAATATGAAAGTGAATTTGGTAATTTATAACTAGTATCTCTAATATTGCCAATCTCATTGTTAAGATAATACGGTGATAAACCATAAGAGGAATGTTCGGCTTCAAATGCTTTCAATGAATATATTAATGGGATTTCCCTGAACGATAAAAATCTCATCCCGTAAATTGGGTAATAGTCAATAAACCTAA
>CAYLVF010000484.1:0-2132 GCA_964387045.1 uncultured Melioribacter sp.
TTACTAAAAATAGAATTGAAGTTTGAGGGAAAATACTATGTTCTAATGATGCGATAGTTTTTATATCCATGATAAATTTCGCGTGCGGCAGTTTTAAGTACTGTTGCAGCCGGCACTGCAAGAAGCATTCCTAGTATTCCCATTGCCTGGCTTCCAACCAAGATTAATAATATTATTAACAGCGGATGGATATCGGTCCCTTTCGAAAAAACATTCGGTTGAATATATCCGTTATCGAAAGTATAAATGATGACAAACATCAAAGTGATAGATGGGAGCATCGAAAGATCACCGAACTGTATTATTGAAATTAGAATTGCGGGTAAACCCCCAATAACCGGTCCAAAGTAAGGTATCAGATGACCGATACCGGCTACCGCACCAATTGTTATCGAGTTTTGAATTCCTAAGATAGTAAGACCGATTGTTGCCATGAAGCCAACAATAAAGGCATCAAAGATCCAGCTTCTTACGAAGCGCCCAAGTTGATGTGAAATTTTTTTAATAACCCAGTAAGAAACTTCAAAGTATTTGTTCGGCATTACATCAATAATTCCTTTAACGATTCTATGTTTATCTTTTAGTATAAAGAAAGTAAGAAACGGAACAATGACCGAGATTGCAATAATGGATATTATACTAGTTACAATAACACTGATATTATCGATTGATGTAAAAAATAAATTCGAGAAGAAATTACTCAGTTGATTTGTAATTTCATCGGCACTTACGAAAGGGAGGAATTCTTCAATTGTTTGATTGAAATTACCCAGAACTTGATCGATGTTTTCTTTGCTCAAGTTTGCCGCAAGTACGTTCATCTGTTTTGCTATCTTGGGAATTATTACCGAAAATCCGAATCCAATGATTACTGCAGTAATAAAGAAGACAAGCAAAACGGAAAATAGCCGGTTGAATCCGTTTTTTTCAAAAAACATAACAAGGGGATTTAATATAAATGCAAGTAATATCGAAATGACCAACAAAACTATAATATCAAAAATAATTACTGAAAAATAGAGCAGCAGACCAGCCAATACTACACCAAAGGCAAACCTGCTCAATTTCTTTAATGTAACTTCATTTAGAAGCATTATAGTTTTTTTCTTTTAGTGGTAAATTCAATATTCCTAAATTAAAAATAAAATTCAATTTTTCTCAGTTTTTCTCTAGATTATAGATTAAACAATGAAATTATTTGTGGTGACTTGTGTATTTATATGTATTTTTGTTAATTTTAGTTAAGATAAGAAAAGAAGGCAATGTTAGATTAGAAAAGTGAAAAAATGAGAAAACAAGAATTCCTTTCGATTGAAGAAATAGCCGAGACACTTTCGGTATCAAGGCAAACAGTCGCAAAATATATTCATGACAAAGAATTGAATGCTGTAAAGGTTAAAAAAAATTACAAAATACATTACAAAGATTTTGAAAACTTCTTAAATAAATTCAGCACTGTGTCTGAGGTAAAACCGATTTATTCAATCAAATCTAGAAATTGCTCATTAGATTACGAAGGGAAGAATGAAGAATTCGTTATTCTGAATGACAACCGTATATACTATACGGAAATAATAAGAAAAGAACATTCCAACGACCATAATTTCTTTCTTTTTGGCGATAATCTATTCGCTCTAAAATTTCTTAATGAAAATTATTTTGGTAAAATTGATTTGATTTATATCGATCCGCCTTTCGGAACAGGACAGAACTTTGGCAACAATGATAACCAATTGGCATATGAAGATGTTGTAATTGACCATCACTACCTGGAGTTTTTAAGAAAAAGATTAATTCTTATGCGTGAGCTTTTATCTGAACAAGGAAGCATTTATGTTCACACTGATAAGAAAATTGGTCATTATGTGAAAATAATAATGGATGAAGTTTTTGGTTTTAAAAATTTTCTTAATGACATAACAAGAATAAAATGTAATCCCAAAAATTTTGCACGAAATGCGTACGGCAATTATACGGATATGATTCTATTTTACGCCAAGCGAAGAGATCAGAATATTTGGAATGACATCAGAGATAACTTAACAGAAGAAGAAGAAGCTAAATTATTTTCTAAATATGATAATAAAAACGGTAGATATACTACGCATCCATTACACGCTCCAGGAATTACG
>CAYLVF010000485.1:0-2129 GCA_964387045.1 uncultured Melioribacter sp.
ACTTTTCTTCTGAACATTGAA
The DNA here is from genome assembly GCA_964387045.1 of uncultured Melioribacter sp. Taxonomy (GTDB): domain Bacteria; phylum Bacteroidota; class Ignavibacteria; order Ignavibacteriales; family Melioribacteraceae; genus SURF-28. Next base: position 22 of record CAYLVF010000485.1, read on the forward strand.
GCACATCCAACAAAAACCACCCAGTTTGTTCTGTTTATTGTGCTATCAGGTAACCATATAGTGCGTAATTTATTATTTTTATTTAAGTCGATTATATTGAACGCAATGCACGCAATAGAGTTATCATCCGCAAATTCAAGCACAGCAAATGATATAGATCTATAATCAGGATATGCATCATCATCCAAAACTAAAACATACTCTCCTCGAGCAATTTCAAATCCTTTGTTCCAACCGGCTATACCAATGTTTTTATCAAGCTTTATCAAGATCGCATCAGGGAATTCTTTTTCGACCATTTCAGGAGAACCATCTGTCGAAGCATTATCAACTACTATTACTTCTATGTTTTTGTAATCCTGTTCATAAACTTTTGTTATAGTGTTTCGCAGTTCTTCTTTTCGATTATAGGAAAGAATATTTACTGTTACTAAAGGATTCATATTGTCATTAGATTCTTATATTGATTTAGTGTTTGTGCTACCACCTGATCCATATTATAATACTTGTACTCTGCTAATCTGCCGGTGAAAATTATGTTTTTTATTTTCTCGCTTTCTTTTTTGTATAGATTGTAAAGCGTTTGGTTTTTCTCGTTTGGAATTGGATAAAATGGTTCACCGTTGGAGATGGGGTACTCTTTACTTATCGTGGTTTTATAATTTGCTTGACCCGACAAATATTTATGTTCTATTATCCTCGTGAAATCTTCATCTCGTCCAGTATAATTTATTTGAGCTGTTTCTTGAAAATACTCAATATCGTGAGTCTCCCACTCAAACCTAATCGAACGGTAAGGTAGCTTTCCAAATTGATAATCAAAAAAGTAGTCAATCGGTCCGGTGTAGATCATTTTGTCAAATTTTACATCTTCTAAAATATCTTTGTAATCTGTGTTAAGTATCACTTCAATATTTTTATGTGATAAAATTCTCTCAAACATTTTTGTATAGCCTTCCTTCGGCATAAATTGATACTTGTCGGTAAAATATCTGCAATCATCATTAGTTCTAACCGGTATTCTGCCGCAAACAGATGGGCTTAATTCTCTAGGTTCCAAATCCCATTGTTTCTTTGTATAATATCTGAAAAATTTTTCAAACAAATCAACACCCACCTGGTTAACTATAATGTCTTCTGAATTTAAAATCGGGTATCGTTTTTCTCTAACTGATTCAAAAAAATCTGCGACTTCTTTTTCTGTTGTAAAATCTTTGTTATAAAGTTTATTAACTGTTAATCGATTAATAGGAATTGGATATAAACTACCGTTTAATTTTGCCAGCACTTTATGTTCGTATGGGGTCCACTCTGTAAATTGACTTAGGTAATCAAAAACTTTCTTGCTGTTGGTGTGAAATATGTGCGGTCCATAACGATGGACTAGGATTCCATGTTCGTCATATTCATCAAACGCGTTACCTGCAATATGATTACGTTTCTCAACAATTAGTATCTTTTTATTTTGTTGAGATGCCAATCGCTCCGCCATAACTGACCCGGCAAAACCCGCTCCAACTATAAGATAATCATATTTCATTTTTATGTCTGATAAAAAAGATAAATGTTAATAATGTTATTATTATCTCTGTAATTAACATGCTTATTGCTGTCCCCTCTGCACCGTATTTGGGGATTAAGATAATTAATAATATCAAATTAAGTACTGCACCACTAAAGATAATTTTTCTGAACTCACTATCAAATCCTTGACCAATCATATATTGTATTCCAAAAACATTACTTAAGAATATTATGAACGGAAGATAAGCTAACCATTTTAAGATTTGAACCGAGCTAAAATATTGCTTCCCCAATATAAGAAGGATCAGCTCTTCACTAAATAAAAAAAGAAATGTGCTTAATAAAAATGCCGGTATTCCAATAACTATTAAATATTTTTTAAGAAATTTTACAGCCGATACTTTGCTTTCCCGAAATAAATTTGATATATGCGGAAAAATTGTTTGTCCGGCAATCCCCCCAACGTTCTGAACAGCGGAACGAATTTTATCTGCACCGGAAAAAAATCCAACTGCTGTGTTACCGCTCATCAATCCCAAGATAAATGTGTTTGATGTAGTATATAGCATGATTAAGTATTGTGA
>CAYLVF010000486.1:0-2125 GCA_964387045.1 uncultured Melioribacter sp.
ATTTCCAGTTCAGCTCTTTTTTGATCGGTGATATCTTCTTTAACCGCGAGATAATGTGTTATTATTCCTCTTTCATTCATTATAGGAGAAATCGATGCCGCTTCCCAATATAATTCACCATTTTTCTTTTTATTGCGAAATTCACCCCGCCATTCTTTCCCGGAAGAAATTGTTTCCCAAAGAACCTTGTAATCAATTTTGAACTTTTCACCCGAATTAAATATTCTGGGATTCTTACCTATTACTTCCTCCGGAGTAAATCCGGTGATTTGTGTTACTTTCGGATTTATATATTCTATGTTCCCATCTATGTTGGTAATAATAATAGACGCGGGACTTTGTTCAACAGCACGCGATAATATTTTTAGTTCTCCTTCAACTTTTTTATACCCGGTAATGTCTCTTACCATTCCTCTAACTATAGGTTTATCAACACCTTTAGTTCTTAGTGTGTTATTATATTCCCAAATGCGTTTTTCGCCTGTTTTGGTTTGAATAGTCATAAGACCTTGGGCTTGTCCAACTCTTTTTATCTTGGTCAAATAAGCACTAAAAATTCTTCTATATTCCGGAACTAGAATATCTTTCATATTCATTTTCAGCGATTCTTCTTTGGAATAACCCGTAATTATTAGAGCAGCATTATTTACAGACAAAATGTTTCCTTCTAAATCATGGGTGCAGATTAAATCACTGCTGTTTTCAACCAGATCTCGATAGCGATCTTCACTTTCTCTCAATGCTTTTTCGGCATTTCTTCGTTCCGTAATATCCCGGCAGCTTCCATAAATCAATCCATTTGGGAGAAGGACGGCATTAACATCAATAGGTATCGTCTCACCATTTTTCTTTACAAGTTCTACTTCGTTAAATGTATAACCTTCTTTCAATAATTTCTTTAGAAGTTGATAATACTCATCTACCCTATTGATGGGTGAGATGTCTGCAATCGAAAATGAGAGCATCTCTGCTGAAGTATAGCCAAGCAATTGCACCGCTTTATTATTGACATACAAAAATCTTCCTTGATTGTCAGTAATAAAAATCGCATCGGCTGAATTTTCAGTTATAATTCTAAATTTTTCTTCGCTTTCTTTAAGTTCTTTTTCTTTTTTCTTTCGCTCGGTTATATCGATTGTAAATCCGGCTAAATAAGTAGGAATATTATCAATAATGATGGGAAACTTTATAGTAGTATAATGCCTTCCATTGAATTCCTCTTCTACGACTACAGTTTCACGTTTGTCCAAAATTCTCTTATCATCCTCAACCATTTTCTTAGCAAGTTCCGAAGGAAAAAGTTCATCCATTGTTTTTCCAAGAATTTCATTTAATGGTTTGTCAAGCATCTTTTCATAATTTGCACTTAATCGTAATGCTCTAATATCTTTGTCCTTAAAGAATACGTAGTAAGGACTGTTTTCCATAAAATGATTGAAAATTGTTTCGCTTTCTTTTAATGCATCTTCTATCTGTTTACGCTCTGTAATATCGTTTACTATTACATGTCTTGCATTGCGATTGTTGAACATAACGGAGTGAGAAGTTATTTCAACATTGATAACTTCTCCGTTTTTCTTCACATGTCTCCATTCGCCCGATGGATTGTAAGCGCGCCGGGTAAGTTCAACATCCCTCAGTAATGCTTCAATATCCTCTTCAGGTCGAATATCTTTTAATGTCATCGAGAGGAATTCGTCCCTTGTATAGCCGTAATGATTGACCGCCGCACTATTTACTTCAAGAAAAGCAAGTGTTTCAAGATCATAAATCCACATTGGCTGAGGGTTGTTTGAAAACATGAACTTGTATTTTTCTTCACTTTCTTGCAAAGATTCTTGTGCCTGTATTCTTTCTTTGTTAGTTGCTTCACTTTGTACTTTTTTGCTTACAATTAAATAGGTAATTACTGCTAGCAGAAGGCTTAAACCTATTCCGATAATGAGAATGTTTCTAGTAGTTGTAGTACCTAATCTGTCTTCCAAAACCGGTGTTGATTTAACAATAATTGTCCACTCACGCCCATCAAAATCTAGAATTTTGCTTGATGTAAATATCGGGGTATGTTCGGTTAATAAAGTTTCCGAATCATACATTTTAGTTTCATTAGAAATGTTTTTGCCAT